>CACZRK010000001.1 GCA_902783515.1 uncultured Coriobacteriaceae bacterium
ACGGCCTGGCGCTGCATGTTCGCGCCCATCAGCCTGCGCTTGGCGTCGTCGTGCTCCAGGAACGGGATGAGCGTCGCGGCGATGGAGATCATCTGGCGCGGCGAGACGTCCATGTAGTCGACCTCGTTGACCGGCACGTCGGCCGGGGTGCCGAAGTCGCCGTAGAAGTCCTTCGTACGGGCGATGACGTGCGTGGCCTTCTTGACCTCGCCGGTCACCGGGTCCACGTTGACGTACTCGCGCGTCTGCTCGTCGTAGCGCTCGGCGGCCTGCGCGATGACGTGCGACTCCTCCTCGTCGGCGGTCATGTAGTCGATCTGGTCCGTGACCTTGCCGTCAACGACGCGGCGATACGGCGCCTCGATGAAGCCGTACTTGTTCACGCGCGCGTAGATGGCGAGCGAGCCAATGAGGCCGATGTTCGGGCCTTCGGGGGTCTCGATCGGGCACATGCGCGAATAGTGCGAGTTGTGGACGTCGCGGGCCTCGGTCGGGACGTTCGTGCGGCGCGACGAGCCCGTCTTGTGGCCGGCGACGCCGCCCGGGCCGAGCGCGGACAGACGGCGCTTGTGCGTGAGGCCGGCGAGCGGGTTGTTCTGGTCCATGGACTGGGAGAGCTGCGAGGAGCCGAAGAACTCCTTGATGGACGCCACGATCGGCCTGATGTTGATCAGCGACTGCGGCGTGATGTCCTCGACCTCCTGGGAGGCCATGCGCTCGCGGACCACGCGCTCCATGCGGGACAGGCCCGTGCGGAACTGGTTGGCGACGAGCTCGCCGACGGTGCGCACGCGACGGTTGCCGAAGTGGTCGCGCTCGTCGACGACGTAGCCCTCCTCGCCGTCATGCAGCTTGATGAGGTACTTGAGCGCCGCGATGATGTCCTCGGGCGTCAGCACGTACACGTCATCGGCGACGTCAAGGCCGAGCTTCTTGTTCAGCTTGTAGCGGCCGACGGACGCCAGGTTGTAGCGCTGCTGGTTGAAGAACAGGCCGTCGATGAGGGACTTGGCTGAGTCCAGCGTGGGCGGCTCGCCCGGGCGCTGGCGCTTGTAGAGCTCGATGAGGGCGTCGTCGCGCGTGGAGGTCGTGTCGCGCTCCAGCGTGCGGCGCACCATGTCGGAGTCGCCGAGGAGATCGATGATCTCCTGGTCGGTCTCCGCGATGCCGAGGCCGCGCAGGAACGTCGTCGCCGGCTGCTTGCGTTTGCGGTCGATGCTCACGACGAGCGTGCCGCGCTTGTCCGTCTCGAACTCCAGCCACGCGCCGCGCGTCGGGATGAACTGCACGCGGTAGACGAGCTTGTTCGCGTCAATCTCACGGAAGTAGTAGACGCCCGGCGAGCGGACGAGCTGCGAAACGACGACGCGCTCGGTGCCGTTGATGATGAAGGTGCCGCTGTCGGTCATGAGCGGGAAGTCGCCCATGAAGACGACCTGCTCCTTCATCTCGCCTGTCTCCTTGTTCACGAACCTGACCTCGATGAGGAGCGGGGCCTGGTACGTGATGTCCTTCTCCTTGCACTCCTCAACGGTGTGCTTCGGGTCACCGAACTCATGGGCGCCGAAGGTCACCTCGAGCGTCTTGGAGACGTTCTCGATGGGAGAGATCTCCTTGAACGCCTCTTGGAGGCCTTCGTTCATGAAACGGTTGAAGGATTCCTTCTGGACCGCAATCAGGTTCGGGAGCTCCATGACCTCCGGGATGCGGCCGAAGTTGATCCTCTCGCGATACGTGCGCGTGGGGATGGGAGCGATTTCTAGATTGCCCACCAGGCGACTCCTCCTTCGAGGTAGAGAATAGACGCATTATTCGCAGTATATTATCGTACTCGAGACGGCGCCAATTCGTCAACGGTTGCGCATTGACTTACCGGGACAGAACGCGTAACCTAACAAACTTCCAACAATCGCCCGGCGCGCGCACCATCGCTGCCGCGCCGGCTCGCCGTGGCGGAATCGCTCGGCAGGCGTGACGCGCCCCGCGGACGTCGGCCGCGCGTCAGCCGACCGCGCCCGCGGCCGTCCCCTCGCCCTCGTACGGGGCGCCCACCACTTCGCAGAACACGCGCGCGTCCGGACCGTACGGCTCGTCCACACGGTTGCGCAGCATGGTCGTCTCGGCCCCCTTGCCGGCTATGACGACGACGGCGGGCCGCGCGGCGCCGTCCACGGCCCGACGGATCGCCTCCTCGCGGCGCTCGACCACCTCGTAGGCGCCGCCGGCGGCCGTGACCGCGCGCCCGATCTCGGCGCAGACGTCGGCGACGCGCGCCGTGTCCGGCTCGTCCTCGGTCAGGATGACGCGGTCGGCGAGCTCCCCCGCCGCGCGACCGAGGCCCGCGCGGCGGTCGAGGCCGCGCGTGCCGCAGGACCCGAAGACGACCGTGACCTGACGGTCGGGGAACTCCTCGCGAACCGCGCCCAGCAGCGCCCGCATGCTCATCTCGTTGTGCGCGTAGTCGATGACGCCCACCACCGCGCCGTCTGGCGAGCGGTGCAGCTCGCCGCGGCCGGGCACGCGCACCTCGCGCAGGCCGCGCGCCATCGCGTCGTGACTCACGCCGAGCACCTCGCACGCCGCGACGGCGGCGACGGCGTTCTGGACGTTGTACGCACCCAGCGCGGCGAACGCCAGCCTCACAGGGCCGCGCGGGGTCGCGATCGCGAGGTCCCAGCGCGCGAGTCCCCGGCGCGTCGCCTCGACCAGCCGCACGTCGGCCATGGGGGCGGCGGGAGCCTGCCCCTCGGGGACCTGCGGGTCGTAGGTCACGACGCGCGGGCACGCCGCATGCGCCGCGCGCAGGATCTCGTCGGCGTGGTCGCTGCGCACGTTGACGACCGCGACGTCGCTCTGCGCAAAGATGCGCAGCTTGGATGAGAAGTAGTCCTGGAACGTCGGGTGCTCGATCGGGCTGATGTGGTCCTCGCCGATGTTGGTGAACATGCCCACCGCGAAGCGGGTCCCGAGCGTGCGGTCGTACTTGAGCCCCTGGCTCGACGCCTCCATCACCACGACGTCGCAGCCGGCGTCGACGGCGTTCGCGAGGTGTCGCTGGAGCTCCACGGACTCGGGCGTCGTGTTGTGCGAGGGGCGACGCGCCATGCCGTCGTCGATGACGAGGCCGGTGAACATCCCCGATCGCGGCGCGACGCCGGCGCGAGGGGCGCGGGCGCGCAGGATGGCGTCCACGTAGTAGGCGGTCGTGGTCTTGCCCTTCGTGCCGGTGATGCCGACGACGCGCAGGCGGCGCGAGGGCTCGCCGAAGAAGGCGCAGGCGAGCTCGGCCATCGCGCGGCGGACGTCACGGACGACGATGGCGGGCACGCTCGCGTCGGGCTCGTGCTCGGACAGGCACGCCACGGCGCCGCGCGCGACGGCGTCGGCAAGATAGGCGGGCTTGAACGCGGCGCCCTTGCAGACGAAGAGGGCGCCCGGGCGCACGGCGCGCGAGTCATAGGTGACGTCGGTCACGACTGTGCGCGCGACCGCTCCTGGGTCCATGTCCTCAGGAACCACGAACCGGGCGTCGAGCGCCCCATCCGCCGTCAGGACCTCCACGGCCTTTGCCACGCGCATCGCATGCCCCATGCTGTCCCCTCTCACGCACCGCTGTCCGAATACCAGAAAAGCGGGAGCCAGGCGATGCCCGACCCCCGCTTCTCAACGCGTTGGAGCGCGAACTACTTGATGGTGACGGTAGCGCCAGCCTCTTCGAGCTGCTTCTTCGCGTCCTCGGCCTTGTCCTTGGCGACGGCGGTCAGCAGGGTGCTGGGGCAACCGTCGACGGCCTCCTTGGCCTCCTTGAGGCCAAGGCCGGTGAGGCTGCGGACGACCTTGATGACGCCGATCTTCTGGGAGCCGAAGCTCTCGAGCACGACGTCAAACTCGGTCTTCTCCTCCTCGGCGGGGGCGGCGCCACCGGCGACGGCGACGGGGGCAGCGGCGGAAACGCCGAAGACCTCCTCCATCTCCTTGACGAGCTCGGAGAGCTCGAGGGCCGGCATCTCCTTAACGGCGTTGATGATGTCCTCATGGGTAAGAGCCATGATGAAACTCCTTCTTTACAAGCGTGCGTCGCGCGTGCGACGTGACTGATGCAGAAAATGGCGAAGCGCGGTTGGAGCGACGGCCTGCTTACGCAGCGGGCTCCTCCGTCTTCTGCTCGGCGATGAGCTGGATCGCGCGGGCGAACTTGGACATCGGGTTCTGCATCGTGCGCAGCAGCGTAGAGAGCAGCTCCTCGCGAGAAGGCAGGTCGGCGATGGCGTTGGCCTCGTCGGCACCGATGACCTTACCGTCGGCGTAGCCGCCCTTGAGCTCCGGGAGCTTGACCTCCTTGGCCATGTTCTTCACGGCCTTGGCCGGCGCGGCCAGGTCGCTCTTGTAGAAGACGAAGGCGTTGGGGCCATCCAGGAGCTCGTCCATCTCGGGCAGGCCGGCGTTCTTCAGGCACATGCGGAAGATGTTGTTCTTCAGGACGGCGCAGGTGGCGTCAGCCTCGCGCAGGTTCTTGCGGAGCTCGCCGAACTGCTTGACGGTCAGGCCACGGTAGTCGATGACGTAGAAGCCAGCGGACTCCTTCAGCAGCTCGTCGATCTTGGCGGCCTGGTCAATCTTTTTCTGAGTAGGCATAGTTGCACCTCCTTTCCTCGTGCGCGATCGGCCTTGTGACAGAAGGTCGGCCGCGACGGGAAAAGAGCGCGGCCCCATCTGCTGAGCGCAGGTGGGGCCGCGGATGTCTCATTCCTCGGACCACCTCGGCAGGCGGGTCACCCCATTGAGCCTCTCGGCACCGGCTGTCTCTGGCAGCTGATCGTGCATGGTGATATGTGCCCTTGCGGACAACTTGTACAGTATGCAAAACGCGCGCCGCCCCGTCAATGTGCATGACGGAACGGCGCGCGTGTTCACAGCACGTCCATGCCCGCGAGATTCGCGCGCAGGGATTCTTACTCGGCGGCCGCGAGGGTCGTGGCCTCGGCGAAGTTGTGCTGGATGAGCGGGTCGACCTTGATGCCCGGGCCCATGGTCGTCGAGATGGAGATCGACTTGACGTACTTACCCTTAGATGAGGAAGGCTTGACGTGCAGGATCTCGGTGTAGAGCGCAGCGTAGTTCTCGACGAGCTGCTCGACCGTGAAGGACGCGCGGCCGATGGCCACGTGGCAGATGCCGTAGCGGTCGGCGCGATACTCGACGCGACCGGCCTTGAGCTCCTTGACCATCTTGGCGACGTCCATGGTCACGGTGCCGAGCTTGGGGTTCGGCATGAGGCCGCGCGGGCCGAGGACGCGGCCGAGGCGGCCGACCTTGGCCATCATGTTCGGCGTGGCGATGGCGGCGTCGAAGTTGATCTCGCCGGCGTTGATCTGCGCCACGAGCTCGTCGGAACCCACGAGGTCCGCGCCGGCCTCCTCGGCCTCGCGAGCCTTGTCGCCCTCGGCGAAGACGGCGACGCGGACGGTCTTGCCCGTGCCGTTCGGCAGCGCGATAGAGCCGCGGATGTTCTGGTCGGCCTTGCGGGTGTCCACGCCCAGGCGGAAGTGGACCTCAACGGTCTCGTCGAACTTCGCGGACGCGTCCTTCGCGAGGGTCAGCGCCTCGAGCGGGGCGTACAGGTGCGTCGCGTCGATCTTCTCGGCGAGCGCCCGATACCTCTTGCCATGCTTCTGTGCCATGTTCTCTCCTTAGAGTGGTGGTGGCGAGCGATGCTCTCCCACAGAGGGGATCCGTGCGGGTCCCCCGAATGCCTGACGATGCCGAGACTACTCGGCGGGCTCCACGGTGACGCCCATGGAGCGGGCGGTGCCGGCGACGATGCTCATGGCAGCCTCGATGCTGTTCGCGTTGAGGTCGGGCATCTTGGTCTCGGCGATCTGGCGCAGCTGAGCCTGCGTGAGCTGGCCGACCTTGTCGCGCTGCGGCACGGCGGAGCCGGACTTGATGCCGAGGGCCTGCTTGATCAGCACGGGCGCGGGCGGGGTCTTCGTGATGAACTCGAAGCTATTGTCCTCGTAGACCGTGATCTCAACAGGGATGATCGTGCCGGACTGATCCTTGGTGCGATCGTTGAACTCCTTGCAGAACGCCATGATGTTGACGCCCTGCGCGCCGAGCGCCGGACCGACGGGCGGCGCCGGGTTGGCGGCGCCGGCAGGGATCTGGAGCTTAACGAAGCCCGTAACCTTCTTCTTGGCCATCTTGCTTCCTCATCCTTCGAATGTCCTACAGACGTACCTATTCGCGACGCCGCGTGAGAAGCCCCCTCGCAGGGCACGCGACGCATGGCGACAAACGTGAATCGCGACGCCCTAGTTGATGGACGCCACCTGGTCGATCGTCAGGTCGACCGGCGTCTCGCGGCCGAAGATCGTGACCGTGACGCGGATCTTGCCCGTCTCCGGGTTCACCTCGGCAACCGTACCATCAAAGTCGGCGAGCGGGCCCGACGTGACCTTCACGGCCTGGCCGACCTCAATATCGACAGACGTGCGCTTCGGCTTCTCGCCCGGCTCGGCGCGGTGCATGATGCGGTCGTACTCCGCGCGGCTCAGCGGGATCGGCTTGTTGTCCACGCCGACGAACCCCGTGACACCGGGGGTGTTGCGCACGACCGACCACGTGTGGTCGTCCATGTCCATGCGCACGAGCACGTAGCCCGGGAAGACCTTGCTCTCCTTGGTGACGCGCTGGCCACCCTCCTTGACCTCGGTCAGCTCCTCGGTCGGGATCTGGATGTCAACGACGCGGTCGGCGACGCCCATCGTCTCGATGCGATGCTCGAGGTCAGTCTTGACCTTGTTCTCATACCCCGAGTAGGTGTGCACGACGTACCAACGCTTAGCCATAGTCCTAACCCCTCAATCCGGAGAATGCAACGAGCAGCGGCACGATGATCGTGTCAGCGAGGTAGATGAGCACGCCGAAGAAGATCAGCATGGCGACGACGGCGACCGAGTACTTGCCCATCTCGTCGCGTGACGGCCAGACGACGCGCTTCGTCTCCTGGCGCACGCCCGCAAGGTACTCCTTGAGGCGCGCGACCACCCCGGGCTTGCCAGAGCCGCCCTTGCCCTTCTCCGCCTTGTGAGCCTTGGCCTTCTCAGGCGCGGGCTTCACGCTCTTGGCAGAGGCGTTCTTGGGGGCCTTCTCCGGCTTGGTCGAGGCAGAAGCCGCGGCCGCGCTCTTCGTCTTAGCTGATGCCATGCCGACAGTCCTTTGCACCGAGTGGAACGTAGACGTACAAAACCCTGACAATAAAAAGACCCGCACTCTCTTCCGAGAAAGCGGGTCGAGTAAAGTCTGGCAGGCCAGGAGGGACTCGAACCCCCAACAAACGGTTTTGGAGACCGCCGCTCTACCAATTGGAGCTACTGGCCTAATTCAAGCACCCGCAGGTTAGCGAGTCTCCTTGTGGAGCGTGTGATGGCGGCACCACGGGCAGTACTTGTTGAACTCAAGCCTGTCCGGCGTGGTCTGCTTGTTCTTCGTAGTAGTATAGTTACGGCGCTTGCACTCAGAGCACGCCAGGGTGACCATAGTCCGCATGAAAACCTCCGTAAGTAACTCCCACACCTGCGTGGGCACGGGCTAGTACTTTACCATCCAGCGCTCATGCCGTCAACAAGCTCAGGCCGTCAGCGGACCACGCACAGAATCGCCACCAAGGTGGCCGTCCTGTGACGCGCGTGCGCCCGCGTCGTCAACATCCCTCGTCCACCAGGGCGCCGCGGAGGACGGCGAGCTGGTCAGACAACCGCCGCCGCTCGTCACCGCCCGACTTCGCTCGGAGACAAAAAAGGACCCATCGTCCGCAGACGATGGGTCCTTCAGCTCACTCAGTCAGAAGACTAGGCGAGGATCTTGGAGACGCGGCCCGAGCCAACGGTGTGGCCACCCTCGCGAATAGCGAAGCGAAGGCCCTCCTCCATGGCGATCGGGTGGATGAGCTCGCCGGTGATCGTCACGTGGTCGCCGGGCATGACCATCTCGACGCCCTCGGGCAGCTCAACAGTGCCAGTCACGTCCGTGGTGCGGAAGTAGAACTGCGGACGGTAGCCAGTGAAGAACGGCGTGTGACGGCCACCCTCCTCCTTGGTGAGGACGTAAATCTCGCCGGTGAACTTGTTGTGCGGGGTAACCGAAC
>CACZRK010000002.1 GCA_902783515.1 uncultured Coriobacteriaceae bacterium
CCTATCCGCGCCACGACCCCCCTGTTGCCGACGACGCCCAGGATGGCGTCGCCGCAGGCCGCCGAGAACTGTCCGGCGACCTTTTCGCCATAGGTCGCGGCGACCTCGCTCGTCTCGGGGACCGCGACGCGGATGATGCCGAAGGGCTGGCGCGACGACATGTAGTCCGCCCAGTACGCCAGGAGGTCCCGGATGAAACCGTCCGCGTCGCGCATCCCGTGCGCCCCCTCGGCCGACTCGCCCGCGTCCCCGCGCGACGCGCCGTCCTAGGTCGCGTCCTCACGGAAGTACCCCATCAGGCCGCAGATCTCGCCGTCACGGTAGATCGGCCACTTCGTGGCGCGGATGGCGGTGCTCTCACCCTGCCTGACGCACGCGCCCGGGAGGTCGCGCACGGTCGTCCCGGCGTCCAGGACCTCCTGCTCGGCGCTCTTGTAGCGGTCGGTGATCGGGTGCCACCGCATGCCCTCGTCCGTCCTGCCGATCAGGTCGTCTGCGGAGTCAAGCCCGAAGTAGTCCAGGAACGCCTTGTCCGCCCCGAGGAACCTGCGCTCCTTGTCCTTCCAGAACAGCATCAGCGGGAGGTGCGGCAGCAGGTTGTCCCACAGGACACGCTCCGCGCCCTCGTCCTCCCCGGTGACGCCCGCGCGCTCGTCGCCCCGCATGGTCGCCAGCGTCCTCTTCAGGTACGCGGCGCTCACGGGTCGGATCCCATAGACGACCTGCGTCCTCTCGGACCCCTGCGCGTACGCGAGCATGTGCTCAGTCCACCGGAAGTCACCGCCCGTGCCCGCGACGCGGAACACGTCGCGCAGGACTCCGTCGGGCGCCGTGGCCAGGCGCCCGTCGATGGTCCCCAGGTCAAGGAACGCGCGATACCGCTCCTCGTCCGCGCCGAAGATGTCCGGGAGCAGCTTGGCGAAGCCGCCGTCCCCGTCGCGAAGGTCGATGACGCCAAAGTCCTCGCCGCCCGAGATGTTGTTGCCGAACCGCAGGCTCCGGATCGTCTGACGCCTGACGTCGATGCGAAAGACGCTCTGGTAGAACTGGAGGATGCTCGTCGTCCCCATCGCGAGGTTCGCGATCTCCGTCATGCGGCTCGAGACGTCGTGGCAGTGCGCGGCGACCAGGCAGTGGCCGTCAACCTGCTTCACCACGTGGAAGCGGAAGAGCACCTCCTTGCCGAAGAACGAGATCGCCTGCTCGCCGGCGCCGCCAGTCCTGATGGAGTCCGCGTCAAGGGCGTTGTTCGACGAGGCGTTCCACTCGTTGACGTCCCGCTCGAACTCATCCACGTCGTGCGCGCCGTACTGCGCGATCACCCGGGAGGCGGCCTCGTTCATCTGCAGGACGTGAAACCTGCCCCCGGCGTAGTCAAGGAGCATGATCGCCGTGTCCGTGACGAAGTTGACGTGCGAGGCGGCGCCATACAGCACCCGCTGCTGCGCACTCTCCACCAGGATGCCCTGCTTCAGGCACGCGCGCAGCGCGCAGTCAAAGGGCTGCGGCTTGCCAAAGAGGTAGCCCTGCATCATCTCGCAGCCCGACTTGCGGAGGAAGTCGGCCTGCTCCTTCGTCTCCACGCCCTCCGCCAGCGTGTGGATACCGATCCGCTTGCCCATGGCGATGACGGAGGCGACGATCTCGCGGGAGCGGCCTGACTCGTCACGGAGAAAGCCCATGTCCAGCTTCAGGACGTCAAAGTCGTAGTCCTTGAGAAGGTTCAGCGAGCTGAGGCCGCTGCCGAAGTCATCCATCCAGACCTCGTACCCGGCCGCGCGGAAGCGGTCAAGAGCCTGCACGATCGTATCGGCATGCGACGTGACCGTGCTCTCGGTGACCTCTATGCGCAGGAGCCGCCGGGGGATGCCGGCGGCCTTCACGCGCGCCTCGACCTCCTGGAAGATGTCGCACTGGAGGAAGTCGACCTTGGAGAGGTTCACGGAGAGGGGGATCTCGGTCATGCCCTGACGGCTCCGCTCCGCGATCCGCCCGACGACCTGCTCGACCACGCAGAGGTCAAGCTTGTGAATCTGCCGCGAGTCCTCCAGGGCGCCGATGAAGTCGGCCGGCGGGAGCATGCCCCGCTTCGGGTCCACCCAGCGGGCAAGCGACTCCATGCCGCACAGGCAGCCGGAGCACGATCGGATGATCGGCTGGTAGAACACGCGGATCCAGCCATGCTTGATGGCGTCGTCCACATGGGAGACGACGTACTCGGCGTTCGCCAGGCTCCTCCCCATCTCCTCGGTGTAGACGGAGAGGAACGCGTTCGCGCGCACGCGGCTGGCGTCGCACGCCGCCTTCGCGCGGTCGCAGACCGTCTCGGGGCCCAGTGCGTGGTCGGACCAGACGCAGGCGCCGATGCTGACGTCGACCCCCTTGGGGGCGATCCGCAGGACCATCTCGCGGATGTCACGCGCCCGCGCGTCCATGTCGTCGGCATGCGTCAGGATGGCGAAGTGGTCCGTCTCGAACCGCGAGATGTCGTCGGCGGGAAACATGGCCCGCAGGTTCGTCGCGAGGGACCTCAGGAACTCGTCCCCGGCGCGCATACCGCGCGAGACGTTGATCGAGCGGAAGTTGACCACGTCAAGGTAGAGGAGGGCGAGCTCGGCCCCCTTCGTCTCGGACGTGTCGCACCCCCGTCGCTCCCGCATGACCTGGAAGAACGCGTGCATGGAGATCAGGCCCGTGACCGGGTCGAGCGTCTCGCTCGCGACGTCCCGTCGGGCATTCAGGCCGACGAACAGCTGGACGACGATCGTGCTGGAATCAGCCGCATGCAGCCTGCTGGCGAGGACGCGGACGAGGCGCTGCTGCCCGCGCGTGGTCACGACGTGACACTCGTAGGACACCGTCCCGTCCTCGGTGCCGTTGAGGAGGCGAATGAGGTTTCTCCTCGCGACCTTGACGTCATTCGGGTGCGTGAACGCCGCGAAGTCCCCACCGCAGTGGTCATAGGCGGCGGCGTAGGACTCGGCCTCCAGCATCTCAAGGCACTTCTGGTTCATGAACAGGGGCGTGTAGGCGTCTCCCCGCACCCTGAACGCACAGGCGGCGGCCGGAAGCGCGTCCAGAATCTCAGGGAGCACCTGCGCGGGGCACTCGTTCTCACTGGAGTTGACGTCAGACGACATGACGACTCTTTTCCACGACGCGTGATTCCGGAGCCTGTCGGATGCCCGGGAGGCCGCGATGCGGCAGCCCCCTATCATACTGCCTCCCGCGAGTCCCGGTCGGCTCCACGTCACCGGCATCAACGGCGACACCAACGGCGGCGCCTCGGGTTGGCATCTGTGTCCTTTGTGCGAAGGCGCACGGCGCTGATCGAGACGCGCGCAACGGGGGAACACTGCCATAAGCTCTTTGATTTCCGGTGGCCATCGCTCGGTCGCCGCAGGATGCGTCATCGCAGGCTCACGTCGCACAGGGAAAGCTCACCCTCTCATGCCAGGCGACGGCAATGACCGCGAGAAGAGCACGTCGTGTGACGAGACGGCACGGTGCGCCGGGACATGACGACGCGGGCAGCCCCTCCCCACGGCCCCGATCCGCCGATATGGCGTGGCCACGCCCGAACGCACACGAATTATTGACGCGTCGGTGACAAAACCTGACGCTCACCAGACAACATCATGACGAGCGGATCGACGAACCCGCATGCAGCTGTCAGACAATATGCCTGACCTGCCAGACGTCATCAACCACGGCGCGCCCTCGGATGGGCGCGCGCAAGGAGGCACACCCATGAAGCACGACACCATCTCTTCCGTCCGCATCGCCGGCGCGCGAGGCGCGCGCGTGTGCGACGGCGGCGCGCTCGGCGACCAGATCACCAACGCCATGGTCGGAACGCGCTACGCGACCAAGCATCTCGCGGTCGTGAAGCGCGACGGCACGCGCTATGACATCCAGTTCCCGGGCACGCTCGAGCTCGCCCATGGCCCGATGGGGCTCGAGGCGCGCTACGACCTCGGACGCGGCAGCGCGGTCGCGTACGGCACGGCGCATCACGCCGATGACACCGTGACCGTCGAGAACGACGAGGCGCGCTACGTCTGGTCGCTCGCGTAAGGGCGCGACGACCGACCATGGTCGCGTCGCCGCGATCGCCTCACGCGCGCGGGCGGTCCTCCATGATCATCGCGCTGAGCTCTCCCGCCGATCGAACGCCCGTCTTCGCATAGACTGACGTGAGGTGGTTCTTCACCGTGTTCGTGCTCACGCCGAGCTCCTCGGCGATCTCCTTTCGCGATCGGCCGGCAACGACGAGGTCAAGGATCTGCGCCTCGCGCTCCGTGAGGCCGGCGCGCCGCGCAAGCGCCCGCCCGTTTACCCCCAGCTGTCGCCTCAGGTCCTTCGGCTCCGCAAGCTCCTCGTTCGCGATGTCCGCGGCCTGGCTCGATATGCTCGGCAAGCTCAGCACGGCCACGAACAGCGCGGACGCGGCGAAGGACGAGACGAGCTGCACCCCGCCCGTCTCACCTGCCGTCGCCATCGCGACCTCGTAGAGCAGCGTGCCGATTGCGACCCCCACCGCAAGCCAGCGGAAGTGGGCTGCGGTGACCTCGTCCGGCCTCAGGCCGCACCCGCGGCAGAGCTCGACGTTCATGAAGAGGGCGCAGTTCATGAGCAGCTGATACACGACCACGCAGACGAAGCGGCGTCCATTCGGAGAGATGCCGTCGAGAGGCGCCATGAGCGCCCAGCAGACACCGCTCGCGACAACGGTGCACCGAAGGACGGACCCGAAGCGCTCGTCACGTGATGGGCGGAAGGCGAATGCGAGCAGAATGAGCCCGACCGAGGTGCCGATCCCCGCGACGCAGGCAGGCGCGACCAGTCCCGCCACGCCACGCCCGCCGGCACAACCATGGGCGAGCAGGCAGTACGAGAGCGACCATGCGACCCCGAAGGTCACGTAGGTGACCACGATGCGTGCGGACGGCCGGTAGGCATCCGCACGGTCACCACGCGTGCCGCGCGGGCGCGCGGGGCGCACGTCGCCCGACACCGGCGCACCCAGCGCGGGCGACGCGGCATGACGGCGGGCCTCCTCGTCAATGCATGCCCATGACAGAGCCGCAAGGCCCAGCAGGGACGCCAGCCCCCAGGCGTCGCCTCGTGCGACGACCGCTCCCACGGGCGTGAGCAGCCCGGCCACGAGCGATGCGCCCGCGAGAACGGCGAATCCCGTCGCGGCGCTGCCAGCCTGGCGTATGCGCAGCAGCGCGTCGTACGAGCACAGCAGCGGGTACGCCCCCGCGGCGCCGATCAGCGCGCAGCAGCAGAACAGCCCCGCGTCGCCCATCCCCCATGCGGACAGCAGGTCGAGCGAGACGAACCCCGCCGCCGCGGTTGCGAACGAGAGCGCCGCGTCCGCCCTCGTGCAGACGCACGCGCCGCGACGGCCCACCGCGATCACCAGCAGCGTGAGGATGAGGGTCAGGAAGAAGACACCGCGGGCTAGGGGCACGCTCAGAGACTGGCCTCCGAACGCAAGGCACCACGCGGCGCCGACCGGCCCGGGCGGGTAGTATGCCAGAAACGCCCCGTATCCCACGCAGCAGGTAAGCACCTCGCGCGTCAGAGGCCATCGCGACACGCCACGCCCCCTGATGCGCGATGCCCTCGTCGCCTGCGCCCGCGTCACTCTCGACATGACCGCCCCCCTCGCACCCCCTCTATCGCCACCCCATGGTAGACCATGGCGACAGCAGAAGGCGACGCCGGCGGACGCGTCAATAGTCCTTTTGTCCCATCCCATCCTCGCCGCTTTCTCCCATTTCATTGCGCCGCACCCAGGGACGATGCTCTGTCCGGAAGCGCACGGTCAAGGTGCCGCGCGCAGGCACGCCGCGTGCGTCCCGCCGGTCGCCCTCGGGCCTGACGACGAGACGCGCACGGCTCGCAAGCGAGGGGGGAAACCATGCAGTCAGTCGATAGAAGAACCGCGGTCGGCGCGCTCGGCATTGGTCTTGGGATGGGGGCCGTTGCCGCGCTCACGCCGCTGTCCGCCATGGCGCACGAGGCGAAGGATGCCGCGGCGTCAGCGGCCTCCACAACGGCGTCTGAGTCGGCGGGCGCGGGCACCGCAACCGTTGCCGACATCGACGCCCTCATCCCGCAGCCGACGAACGAGGCCGCCGAGAAGGGGCTCACGACGCTCACGACCGAGGAGCTGAACGCCCGCCGACAGGCGATCGTCGACGCGGCGTCGTCGTTCACCAGGGCGGACGGCACCGTCGTGCCCGAGCCGTATGCGAAGCTTCGGGCGCTCATGAACACGTACAGCATCGGCACGGGCTCGGGCGAAGAGGACTCGATCGACTACCTCATGATGCTGTTCAGCGAGCAGGACGCGCAAAACTACCTGAAGATGCCCTACGGTCGTGTCTTCTCCGCCGCGGACTTCGCCGAGCACGCGGACATGGAGGAGGGTGAGTGCGGCGCGATCTGCGACGACCTCGCCGCACGCGGCCTGCTCTACCGCTTGGTTCGTGACGGGCGGACCCTCTATCACCAGATACCCGTCGTGCTCGGCAGCTTTGAGTACAGCGTGAACGACTTCTTCCAGCCGGGTTGGTCCCCGACGTTCCTTCAGTCGTGGCTCATGCCGATCGCCCAGCAAAACGGGCTGCTGCGCGCAGGAACCCCGATCGAGTACGCGATTCCCTGCGACCAGAGCGTCGTTGCCGATGACCACATCCTCGCGCTGGACGACTACACGAAGATCGTCGACCGCTACGACACGATCGTGGTCATACCCTGCCAGTGCCGCACGCTGTTCATGGCGCTCAACGGCGTGACCGAGCAGTTCGGCGCAGACGAGCTGCCCGACGCCATGAGCCCCGTGTGCGGCCATCCGATCGAGACCTGCATGGCCTTTGGCGAGGAGGCCGAGTTCGCGCTCTGGGCGGGCCGTGGTCGCCAGATCGATCGGGACGAGGCGCTCGCGATTCTGCGACGCAGCGTGGACGCCGGCATGATCCTGCAGAACATGTACACGAAGAACAGCGAGTTCATCTGCTCGTGCCATGGGGACTGCTGCGGCGTGCTCTCCAGCTACATCGCCGTCGGGCCTGAGATCGCGGCAAAGTCAACCGCCTACAAGTTCACGAGCAACTATGTTCTTGAGTATGACCGTGACGCCTGCATTCAGTGCGGCGCATGCGTCGCACGCTGTCCCATGACGGCGATCACGATGGACGAGACGAACCATCCCACGGTGAACGCGCTCTGCATGCGCTGCGGCCAGTGCGGGATGGTCTGCCCCGTCGGCGCACGCAAGCTGCGTGCCAAGCCCGCCGACG
>CACZRK010000003.1 GCA_902783515.1 uncultured Coriobacteriaceae bacterium
CCCACCGATGCGCCCATGACCGCGGGCGCGAAGACGCGCGACGGCGCGCACTGGCACGCCCACGGCGGGGTCTGGCACACCCATGACGACCTGGAGGACGAGAGCTACCTGGAGTCCCCCGATGACTAGCGCGACGCGCGCGGGCGCGGGGACCGACGGGATCGCGCACGTCCACGTTCACGTGACCGGCATCGTCCAGGGCGTGGGCTACCGACCGTTCGTGTGGGGCCTCGCCACGGCGCGCGGCCTCGCCGGCTGGGTGCGCAACGCCTCCGACGGCGTGCACATCGAGGCGCGGGGCCCGCGCGCCGCGGTCGACTCGTTCGTGCTCGCGCTCAGCACGCAGCACCCGAGCGCCGCGCGCGTGGACACCGTGCACGTGGAGACCGTCGCCGGCGACCATCTGGCGCCGATGGCGAGCGAGCCCGGCGCGCGCGTGGACGTCGCCGGCGCGCAGGACGACAGCGACTTTCGCATCGTCGCGTCCGACAGCTCCACCGACCGCACGACGCTCGTCTCCCCCGACATCGCGACCTGCCCCGACTGCGAGCGCGAGCTCTTTGACCCGCGCGACCGGCGCTACCACTACCCCTTCATCAACTGCACGAACTGCGGGCCGCGCTTCACGATCATCGACGGCCTCCCCTACGACCGCGCGCGCACGTCCATGGCGGGCTTCCGCATGTGCCCGACCTGCGCGCGCGAGTACGCCGACCCCGCCAACCGGCGGTTTCACGCCCAGCCGGACGCGTGCTTCGCGTGCGGCCCGCATCTCTCGTGGCGCACGACCGAGCAGCCCGGCGTCGTGCGCTGGGGCACGGACCGCGAGGCGAGCGACGCCATCGTGCGGCAGGCCGCCGAGCTGCTGCTGGCCGGCGGCATCGTGGCCGTGAAGGGCCTCGGCGGCTTTCACCTCGCCTGCGACGCGACGAACGCGCAGGCGGTCGCCGAGCTGCGCGCCCGCAAGCACCGCCCGTCCAAGCCGTTCGCCGTCATGTACCCGCGCCTTGACCAGGTGCGCCGCGTCTGCCGCGTTGACGCGACGGAGCGTGACCTACTGGGCGGGTCCGTCCGCCCGATCGTGCTGCTGCGCCGCCGCACGCCCGAGGAGGAGGCGGGCGTCGACCCGCGCCTCGTCGTCGCAGACGGCGTGGCGGGCCCCCTGCCCGAGCTCGGCGTCATGCTTCCCTACACGCCGCTGCAGCACCTGCTCATGCGCGCCGTCGGCCGCCCGCTCGTCATGACGAGCGGCAACCTCTCCGACGAGCCCATCATCGCCGACGACCAGGTGGCCGTCGCCCGCCTCATGACGGTCGCCGACGCCTTCCTCGGCAACGACCGCCCGATCCGCGCCCGCTACGACGACTCGGTCGTGCGCGTGGCCGACGGCGCCGTGACGGTCGTGCGCCGCGCGCGCGGCATCGCGCCGACCCCGGTCGCGCTGCCTGACCCCCCGCGCCCCGCCGGCGCGCCCGTCGTCGCGGCGCCGGGCGTGCTGGCGTGCGGCCCCGAGCAGAAGGCGACCTTCGCGATCACCCGCGGCGCCCAGGCGTTCGTCTCCCAGCACGTGGGCGACCTGGAGAACGCCGACGCCTTTGACGTCTGGCAGGCCGACCTCGCGCAGTTCGAGGGGCTCTTCGGCCTGACCTGGGACGTCCTGGCGTGCGACCTGCACCCGGAGTACCTCTCCGCCAAGTGGGCGCGCGCCGCGGCCGAACGACGCGGGGCGCCGCTCGTGGAGGTGCAGCACCATCACGCGCACATCGCCGCCGTGCTGGGCGAGAACGACGTCGCCCAGAAGGTCGTGGGGGTGGCGCTGGACGGCACCGGCTACGGCACGGACGGCACGATCTGGGGCGGCGAGATCCTCCTGTGCGACCAGGCCGACTTCCGGCGCGTCGCCCATCTGCAGACCTTCCGCCTCCCCGGCGGCGCGGCCGCGATCAGGCGCCCGCTGCGGTGCGCGTACGGCCTGCTGGACGCCTGCGGCCTCGCGGACGGCCCGCTCGGCGCGCGCGTCCTGGA
>CACZRK010000004.1 GCA_902783515.1 uncultured Coriobacteriaceae bacterium
CGAGCAGGCACGCGCTCGCGAGCACCGCGGTCGCGCCTGCGCCCGTCGCGTCCGCCGCGCCTGCGCCCGCCGCTCCCACCCCGACCGTCTCGACGTCATCACGTCCGCGCATCTTCGTGGCACCTCCCCGTTCCCGCGGCTGCGTAAGGCTTTCATGCGCGCGCCCCGCGGGCGGGCGCGCGTGGCGTGTGCCCCGTCGCGTTGGAGTATATATAACCCTCGGACCCACTCACCGTGTCTTGCGACCGCCCGCGCCGATGCGCGCGGACGTGACAGAGGAGGAAGCATGGCTGACACAACGGACGTCGCCCCGCGACGCATGCGGATCGACGAGTTCGCGCACTTCCACTACGTCGGCGCGCTGCGCGTCACGGCTGACGAGCGCGCGGTCGTCTATGCGCTTTCGACCGTGAACATGCAGGCCAACGCCTATGAGACGGACCTGTGGACGCTCGATCTCGCCACCGGCGCGCGCCGTCGCCTCACGAGCTCGGGCAAGGAGGGGCACTTTGACCTGCTCGACGACGGCTCCGTCCTGTTCGCGTCCGGCCGCGCGAAGGCCGCGGCCGGCACGGCGGGCGGGGCGTGGGCGCCGGCCGACGCCGCGCGCGTCACGAAGGCCGTCCAGGCGGGGGAGACCCCCGCGGAGGCCGACGTCGTCGCGCTCGGGTACGAGCGCGGGCAGGGGCAGCTCGCCGAGGACCCCGCCGCGGGCACGGACCTCTATCGCATCGCGCTGGACGGCGGGGAGGCCACGCTCTTCGCGCACGTGCCGCTGGAGGTCGCCGACTGGCGGCAGCTTGACGCGCACCGCCTCGTGCTGCTCGCGCGCGGCCTGCGCGACTCCGCCGCGCCGTACGCGACGCTCGTGGACGTCCCGTTCTGGTCGAACGGCGACACGTACCACTCCGGCCTGCGCTGGGGCGTCTACCTGCTGGACACGCGCGAGCTCGGCGGCAGCCCCGATCGCCCGGTCGCCCGCCCGCGCCTGCTGACGGGCGCGCACGAGGGCGTGGACGGCTGGGAGCTCTCGCCCGACCGCGCGACGCTGTACTACTTCTCCAACGACTACCAGGCGGCCGCGCCGGTGAAGACCGCCCTGCGCGCGATCGACGTCCGCGAGGCCGCGACGGCCGCGCCCCGGACGGCGACGGGCGCGTCGCCCGAGACGGCGGTTGCCCCCGACGGCCCCGCGTGCCCCATCCGCACCCTCGACCGCGCCCCGCGCATGTTCTACCAGGGCATCGCGTGCGCGACGGCGGCCGACGGCACGCCCGAGCTGCTGCTGCTCGCGACCGACATGGCGACGCACGGCCTGAACGAGGAGCCGTACGCCTACGTGTGCGACGCTGCGGACGGCGCCCGCTTCCGCCGCGTCGTCGGCGACGACTTCTTCGCCGACGTCTTCAACGCCGTGGGCTCGGACTGCCGCCACGGCCGCGGCCGCGAGCAGGTCGCCGTCAACGGCGCGCTGCTCTTCCTGCGCTCGGTGGGCGACTCGTCGCGCCTCACCCGCGTGACGACGTCCGGCGAGGTCGCCGACCTCATCGACGGTGAGGGCTCCGTGGAGACGATCGACACCCTGGACGGCCGGACGCTCTACTACGTGGCGATGCGCCCGAACATGCTGCCCGAGATCTACCGCCGCACCGTCGACGCGTCCGGCGCCACCGTCGCCCCCGAGGAGCGCCTGACCGACTACAGCGCGCACGACCTCGCGGGCCTGGACGTCGCCGACTACGAGACCTTTGACTTCCAGAGCGGCGGCGACACGCTGACCGGCTACGTCCTGCGCCCGGTCGGCTACGCGCACGGCGCCGGCCCGCTGCCCGGCGGCGCCTACCCCGGCATCCTGTGGGTCCACGGTGGTCCCAAGTGCACGCAGGGCAAGCTGCTCTTCCACGAGCTGCAGTACCTGCGCGGCCTGGGCTACTACGTCTTCTTCACCAACCCGCACGGCGCGGGCGGCCGCAGCCGCGAGTTCATGGACATCTTCGGCCACTACGGCGAGCAGGACTACGCCGACCTCATGACCTTCACCGACGAGGTCCTCGCGCGCTACGACGACCTGGCGGCCGACCATCTGGCCGAGATGGGCGGGTCCTACGGCGGCTTCATGACCAACTGGATCATCGGCCACACCGACCGGTTTCGCTGCGCCAACTCCCAGCGCTCCATCAGCAACTGGACCAGCAAGTTCGGCGTCGCCGACATCGGCTACTACTTCAACAACGACCAGACCAAGGGCGACCCCTGGAACCACGTGGAGCGCATGTGGGAGCAGTCGCCGCTGCGCTACGCGGACCGCTGCGTGACGCCGACGCTCTTCCTGCACTCCGACTGCGACTACCGCTGCCCGCTCGACCAGGGCCTGCAGATGTTCACCGCCCTGCAGCTCCACGGCTGCCCGGCGCGCATGGTCGTCTTCAAGGGCGAGAACCACGACCTCTCCCGCGGCGGCAGGCCCCAGGCGCGCGTCCGTCGCCTCGCGGAGATCTCCGACTGGTACGCGCGGTGGCTGAAGGACGAGCCCGCCGGCGAGCCCGCGCTGCGTGCCGCGCGCCCGGCGCCGGCCGCCGATCCCGCAGGCGCGCCCG
>CACZRK010000005.1 GCA_902783515.1 uncultured Coriobacteriaceae bacterium
AACGGCTACTCGCTCGTGCGGCGCGTCCTCATCGACGAGCAGGACCTGGAGCCCGCCAGGCGTCCGCTGCCGGAACTGGGCGGCGCGAGCGTCGCGGAGGCGCTCATGGCCCCGACCCGCATCTACGTGAGGTCGGTCCTGCCGCTCATCAAGCGCGGCGGCGTCATCCACGCGGTGGCGCACATCACCGGCGGCGGCATCACCGAGAACCTGAACCGCGTGCTTCCGGGGACGCTGGACGCTGCCATCGACCGCGGGACGTGGGACGTGCCGCCGATCATCTCGTACGTTGTCGAGAAGGCCGGGCTCACGCCTGACGAGGCGTACAAGACGTTCAACATGGGCGTCGGCATGTGCGTCGTCGTGGACCCGCGGGACGTGGACGAGGTCACGCGCGAGCTGACCGCGGCGGGCGAGCGCGTCTTCCCCGTGGGCGAGATCGTCGCCGGCACCGGCAAGGTCGTCTACCGATGAGCGGCGCGGGCGAGGGGCGCCGGCTGCGCCTGGGCGTGCTGATCTCGGGGAGCGGCACGAACCTGCAGGCAATAATCGATCGCATCGCCGACGGGTCGCTGGATGCGGAGATCGCGCTGGTCGTGTCCAGCCGGGAGGGCGCGTACGGCCTGAAGCGCGCCGCCGCCGCCGGCCTTGAGACGCTCTCCCTGTCTCCGGAGCTCTACGCGGCCGACCCGATCGCCGCCGACGAGGTGATCGCCTCCGAGCTGCGTCGGCGCGACGTGGACTACGTCGTGATGGCCGGCTACATGCGCATGGTGCGCGAGCCGCTGCTGGGGGCGTTCCCGAACCGCGTCGTGAACCTGCATCCCGCGCTGCTGCCCGCCTTCAAGGGCGCGCACGCCATCCTGGACGCGTGGACGCGCGGCGTGAAGGTGACCGGCGTGACCGTGCACTTCGCGAACGCCGACTACGACTGCGGCCCTATCATCGCGCAGCGCGCGGTGACCGTCGACGAGGGCATGGACCTTGACGAGCTGGAGGCGCGGATCCACGAGACCGAGCACGAGCTGTACCCGCAGGTCCTGCAGGCGATCGTCGAGGGGCGCGTGCACGTGCTCGGCAACGGGTGCGTGCGCGTGGACCCGCCGGCGGCGGGCGAAGCGTAGGCGCCTACGACGCTGAGATCGAGAGGGTCGAGAGACGCAGAGGGGCCGGGAGGTCGCGTGACCTCCCGGCCCCTCTGTCATGCGCGATCGGACTCGCGCCCGCGCGCCGCCGGGCTGGCTACCGTGTTAGCTGACGCGCGCGTCGCGGGGCCCGTCGCCTTCGCCTTCGTCGCTGGCGTGGTCGGCGTCCTCTGCGTCGCCGTCCGTCTCGACGGCGGCGTCATCGGTCGGCAGCGGGATCTCGTTCTGGATGCCGAGGATGAAGGCGGCCTCGTCAAAGGTGTCGTCCTCGTCCTCGTCAAACGGCGCCTGCTGGGCGACCTGCGTTGCGGGGGTAGACCACCGGGGCGCCTCGTCGGGCTCGGCCTCCCAGGAGTCGTCATCGTCATCCGAGGCGAAGACGTCCAGGTCCGCGTCCTCGTCAAAGTCAGGGTCCGCGCCCTCGTCGTCGTCGGCCGCGAAGACGTCAAGGCCGTTCCCGTCCTCGTCGTCGAACGCGTCCGTGGCCGGCATGCGGTCCCCGCGACCAGAGCGATCGTCGGGGAGGGCGGAGTGATCGAGGTCGACAGGGCGACCATCACCAGCCTCGCGAGGGGCGTCGGTCGCGACGAGCGGGGCGTCGTCGGCGCGGGCGGCCACGGCGTACTCGTCCGTCGCGCCCTCGTCGTCATGCGCGGCGTTGACCCGCTCGCGGCGGCGGTCGACGATCGCCTGCTTGCGCACGGGGCGCTCCAGGAGGACGACCGTCTCCACGTGGTTGGTGTGCGGGAACATGTCCACGGGGACGATGCGCTTCACGTGGTAGCCGTTGTGGATGAGCGAGAGCAGGTCATGATGCTGCGACCGGGGGTTGCAGCTGATGTAGACGACGCGCCGCGGCGAGAGTCGCGAGAGGTTGGCGAGGAACGCCTGGTTGGCACCGGCGCGGGGCGGGTCCATGAAGACGACGTCCAGGTCCTCCCCGGCGCGGGCCATGCGGGCGAAGACGCTGCCGGCGTCGCCGACGACGAAGTCGGCGTCCGTGATGCCGTTCATCTCGGCGTTCACGCGGGCGTCCTCGATGGCCTCGGGGTTGCGCTCGACGCCGAGCAGGTGCGCGCCGCTGGCCTTTGCCGCGGCGATGCCGATCGTGCCGGTGCCGCAGTACGCGTCACCAAAGCGGTCGGTGGGTTTGAGGCCGGCCATCTGGATCGCGATGTCGTAGAGCTTCTCGGCCTGGACAGGGTTGGTCTGGTAGAAGGAGCTGGGGCTGATGCGGAAGCGGCAGCCGCAGATGGTGTCCTCGATGTAGCCGGGTCCGTAGAGGACCTTCTCGCGGTTGCCGAGGATGACGCTCGTGCGCTCCTTGTTCACGTTCAGGACGATGGTCGTGATGGCCGGGAACTTCTCGCGCAGGCGACTGATGAACGCCTCGTCGCTGGGCAGGCGCGTGCCGTTCGCGACGAGCACGACCATGATCTGCCCGGTGTGCAGCGCGGTGCGGACCAGGACGTAGCGCATGAAGCCCTCGCCGGTGCGCTCGTCGTAGGGCTTGATGTTGAAGCGCGGGAGCATGTCGGCGATGAAGGCGATGATGGGCCGCGCGCGGGTGTCCTCCACGAGGCAGCTGCGCGTGCCCACGATGTGGTGCGTGCCGCGCTCGAAGATGCCCCAGCGGACGGTGAGGCGACCGGTGCTGAGCTCGTGGCCGGGCGCGAAGGGCAGCTGCACCTTGTTGCGGAAGTGGGTGGGGTCGTCCATGCCGACGATCGGCTCCGGCGCGCAGCGCAGGTCGGCGAACGTCTCGGCGACGTCCTCCTGCTTCATCTGGAGCTGCTGGTCGTACGGCATGCTGAGCCACTCGCACCCGCCGCAGCGGTGCGAGACGGGGCAGCTGAGCGGCTCGTAGACGCGCTGCGCGCGCGAGCTGGCGAAGCCGTCGTCCACGACCTCGTCGTCCTGACCGTCCTGGTTGACGTAGGCGTCGTAGTCGGCGTCATAGTCGTACGCATCGTAGCCGCTGCGCAGGTCCTCGCGGCCGTAGTACTCGTCGTAGCTGTTGCGCGGGCGGTCGTCGCGCCGCGAGCCGCGATCATCCCGGCGGCCGTCGCGACGGTCGGTGTCGCCGCGACCGGAGCGGTAGCCGTCGCGACCGGAACGGTAGCCGTCGCCGCGATTGCCCCCGCGGTCCTCGCGATCCGAGCGGTAGCCGTCGCGACCCCCACGATAGCCGCGCTGGTCATCGCGGTCGGAACGGTAGCTCTCGCCGCGGTCGCGACCGTCACGGTAGCCACGCCGGCCGTCATCGTCGCGGTCGCTGCGGTAGCCGCCGCGATCGGACCGATAGCCGCCCCGGTCGTCGCGGTAGCCGTCGCGCTCGCCGCGGTAGCCGCGGCCCCCGCGCTCGTCGCGGTCGCCCCATGAGCGGTAGCTGTCCGCGTATGGCCGCCCGTCACGACGGTCCCGGTCGCCGCGATAGCCGCCCCGGCGGTCGTCAGCCTCGCGCTCGCCGCGGTAGCCGCCCCGGTCGCCGCGGTTGGACTGGTAGCCGCCCCGGTCATCGCGGTAGCCGCCGCGGTCATCGCGGTAGCCGCCGCGATCGGACCGGTAGCCGCGGCCCCCACGGTCCCCGCCCCTGCGGTCGTCACGGTCGCGGTAGCCGCGATCGCCGCGGTCGTCGCGAGACGCGGCGCCTCTCTCCCCATCGTACCTGCCCACATGCACCCCTATCTCACAGGCGGCCCTCATGGGGAGGGCCGCTCCCGAATCGACTCTGCCTCTTGTGCGCGCCTGCCGCCGGCGTCATGCGCCCAGACGCGAAGCGACCGCTCAATTGTGACGGCATGGCTGGCATTATAGCCGCCGGCACCAGGCACCTCGTACGGGCAAAGCCATTAACCTGCGATTTCATCGATGTCATTGATCACGGCCGCGACGAGTGGGACGAGCGTGCGCTGCTCCACCACGAACATGACGAAGGGGCGGTCCAGGTGCACCTCATGCGGCTCGCCATCCGACGCGCCCTTGCCGTCCGCGACCGTCGAGGCGACTGCGGCGCCCGCAGAGCTCGCGACGGCGCTCGTACCGGTCTCCGTCAGCGCGACGTGCGTGACGTGGCCGATCGGGCCGAGGTGCAGACCGGCGAGGTCGGAGACGCCCGAGAGGTCGGCGTGGGCCTCGTCAAAGGCGTCGGTCATCCCGAGCGCCGTCAGATGCGGCGCGAGGTCGAGGGCCTGCGTGGTGACGAAGCGCGGCAGCAGCGTGTCCACCTGCGCCGCCTCCGCCCGCATGAGCACGTCACGCAGGCGCTCGCCGGTGAGGCCGGCAAGGTAGTCGGCCACCGACGCGCCCTCGTCGGGCAGCAGCGCGACCAGGGCGTACGCGTTGCCCGCGTACGGCTTCGCGACGCCCGACGCGCCGACGCCTGCGCCCGACGCGCCCGGGTCGCTCAGATACCAGGGCTCGGTGGACGCGAGGAAGTCGACGTCCTGCCGCGTGCCGTCGCCGGTCGTGAAGGTGCCTCCCGTGACGTCGTCGGCGCCGTAGGCGGTGGCCCAGCGAGCCTCGAAAGCCTGGACGCTCGCGAGGTAGAGCTCGTCGCTTGCCGGGACGTCCACGTCCACGGACGCGACAAGTCCGCCCGTCGCCTTGCTTGCCCATGAGTCGACCTGCGGGCGCAGGCCACCCCTGAAGGACGCCGCGGCGGGCGTGGCCGCGTACCAGCGGCTGAGCGCCTGGCGGAACGCGTCGGAGGGCGTCACGCCGGCGTCGGTGTTGGCCCACAGGTTGCCGGCGACCTTCACGGTGGCCGTGGCGCTGGAGGTCAGCAGGCTGGCGCATGCGCGCATGCAGCGGTTGAGCTCGTCCAGCGGCAGGCCGGCGAGCGTCTGGATCTGGCTGAGCGTCTCCCCCTGCGCGCCGCACGCGGCCATGCCGAGGACGACGGCGGCGCCGACGGGGGACACGAGTGCGTTCGCGGTGGCGTGCGCGCCCGCCTTCGCGGCGCCCGCCCCCGTGGCGCGGTCCGCCGTCGAGCTGGCGGCATGCATGCCGTCCGCCGTCGCGCCGGGCGTGGTCGCCTGACCGGTCGCGACCTCCCGCAGCAGGGCGATCCCGAGGTCGGCGAGCGCGGTCGCATCCGATGCCGAGACGCCGCCTGACGCCCCGACCGCGTCCGCGCCGCCGCTCGCGCCGCCGCCGATCAGGCCGCCCTTGGCGCTGGCGGCCTCCTGCGCCTGTCGCTTCGCCTCGCTGCCGGCCGACGGGTCGGCAGCGC
>CACZRK010000006.1 GCA_902783515.1 uncultured Coriobacteriaceae bacterium
AAGGTCGCGGATTTCCCACTGGGCGCGGTTGCAGCACCGCAGGCTGAAGAAGTGCAGCAGCTCGCGGATGTTCATCGTCACGACGATCTTGCTGGCGCAGGCGTTCGGAAGCAGGTAGCGCGCGTCCTCGGCCGGCACGCCGGCCTGCACGCACGCGTCGTACGCGGCCCAGATGGCGTCGATCGTCTCGTCGAACCTGGCGGACAGCTCGGGGTTGTCCGCGATCGACGCCGGCTTGACGACCTCAGGCTCCTCCTTGAACTTCACGTAGCGCTGCGACTGCTGGTTGAAGCTCGCGAGCCGATGGCGGACGAGCTGGTGCGTGAGCGCGCGGCTCACGCCGTCCACGGCGAAGGTGTAGCTGGCGTGCTCGAGCGTGGAGAAGTGCCCGCTCGTCATGATCGTCCTGAGCACGTGCTCGATCTTCTCCTGCGTGAGCCCCTCCATGAGCTCCGCCCCGCCGAGCGGCGAGTAGCACAGGCGGGCGGCGGTGGCGACTGCTCGCTCGGGATCGGGCGTGTGGTAGAGCAGCGTGACTTCCATGGCGGTGTCCTCTCTCCTCGACGTCCCGCGCCAGCCCGTGGCGACCCCCTGACGCCTCGCGCCCGGAGGCGCAGCGGGCGGGACCCCATACCCAATGTCCCTTTGATAATGGACGCTCGGGCGGGCGCGGCGATAGGTCGATTCCACGGATGGCTGCGAGTCCCGATTCCGTCCACATGAGGGCCGCCCGCCCGTTCGCACGCGCCCTCGCGCGCAACCCTCGCGCGAGGCCCCTCGCGCGCCCCTCGCGCGCCCTCCCGTATGTCAAGACGGTCCCGAGGGCGTGGCGAGCGGTGACACGCCACGAGGGCGCGAGTATCCTGTCATGCGCGTGCGCCGTGCGCGGAAGCGCGCAGACGCAGGCGCGCGGGCACGCGGCAGACGCGGGCGCGCGCGAGGACAACGCGAAGACCGTCGGCGCCCGCGCGCCGCGAGGAAGGCCGCATCATGGCAACCACACGCCCAAACGCCCCGCTCATCGGCATCGTCCCCCGCGTCGAGGAGCGCAAGAACGGCCACGGGAACGCCGTGTACGCGCAGCAGGAGCTGGTGGACGGGCTGCACGCCGCGGGCGGCGCGGCGATCGTCCTCACGCGCACGGCCGACGAGGCGTGCCTGCGCCGGTACGTCCAGATGTGCGACGGCTTCCTCTTCCCCGGCGGCTACGACGTGGACCCCGCGCGCTACGGCGAGGAGCCGATCGGCGGCGAGGTCCTGACGGAGCCGGCCGCCGACGGCTTTGACTTCGCGCTGCTCCCGCTCGTCATCGCGTCCGGCAAGCCGGTCCTCACGATCTGCCGCGGCACGCAGGTGCTCAACGTCGCGCTCGGCGGCACGCTGTGGCAGGACGTGCCGAGCCAGGTGCAGGCCGCGCTGCCCGAGGGCGCGCGCGTGCGGCACATGGATCCGCAGCCGATCGGCGTCGCCTCGCACGAGGTGAGCATCGTCGCTGGCTCCCTGCTCGACCGCACGATGGCGGCCGAGGGGCGTCGCGCCTGGGTGAGCTCCACACACCACCAGGCGATTCGCGACGTCGCGCCGGGCTTCACGGTGACCGCGCGCGCCGACGACGGGATCGTGGAGGCGATCGAACCCGCGGCGGACGGCCCCTATGCGGGGCGGTTCGTCCTCTCCGTCCAGTGGCACCCGGAGGTGACCTGGTGCTCCCATCCCGAGCACCTGCGGCTGTTCGAGGGGCTCGTGGCGGCGGCCAGGGGGTGACGGGCACCCGGGCGGGGCGTGTGGAGGTCGGCGTGAAGGTCGCCCTTCGCCACCGTCCGCACATGCCGCGCGCCCGCGAGCTGCTACACTTTGCCCGACATGCCTCTCCTCGCGCCGGCGACCGCGTCCGGAGCGCCCGTTCGCGGGCGCTTGCGCCCAGGGTGCGAGGACGGCGGACGCTCTCGACCGCGCGTGCGCGGGCTCGCCGGGCGCATGCCGTGACGTGATGGCAGCAGCGTGGCCGCGCAGACGGCGCCCCCTGAAC
>CACZRK010000007.1 GCA_902783515.1 uncultured Coriobacteriaceae bacterium
AAGGGCACCTCGTCCTCTACCCGTGCCGGCGGCGCGTCGCGCAGCGCGGCGTTCTGGCAGTAGGGGCAGCGCCACGGGCAGCCCGCGAGGAAGCAGACCGCGACGAGCCTGCCCGGCCAGTCCACCGTGGAGAAGGGTACGAGCCCGCCCACGCGCACGGGCCCCCGCCCCGAGGGACGCCCCGGCGCGGGGACGTCGGCGTCGCCCGCCGTCGCGCCTACCTGTCGCAGCACGCGCGCGGCTCCACGAACTCCACGCGCTCGTGGAACTCGCCCTTCTTCCCCGTGTTGAAGAAGCTCACCGGCCGGTAGTACCCCATGACGCGCGTCCAGACCTCGCAGGGCTGGCGCTCCGCGTTGTCCAGCCACACGCCGTCCACCGTCGCGCCCGTGCTCGTCAGCTCGTCCTTGTTGACCATGGTCGCCATCCTTTCCGCGGCTTCGCCACCGCTGGTCTCGTCCTTCGGCCTCGTCCTCGTCGCCTCGCGCCGCGCCGGGCTACCCCTTCGCCTCCGGCGCCTCGGCCGTCTCCCCCGCCCGTTGCCGCGCGCGCTTGGCGCGGGCGATCTCCTCGTCGCACAGGGGGCAGAACTCGTGCTCGCCGGCGATGTAGCCGTGCTTGGGGCAGATGGAGAACGTCGGCGTCACCGTGATGTACGGCAGCCTGAAGCGCTCCAGCGAGCGACGGACGAGCTGCTTGCAGGCCTGCGCCGACGAGATCCGCTCCCCCATGTACAGGTGGAGCACCGTGCCGCCCGTGTACTTCTTCTGCAGGTCCTCCTGCATCGCAAGTGCCTGGAACGGGTCGGTCGTGTAGCCCACGGGCAGCTGCGACGAGTTGGTGTAGTAGGGCTCGTCCGCCGTGCCCGCATGGATGATGTCCGGGTAGCGGCGCAGGTCCTCGCGGGCAAAGCGGTACGTCGCCCCCTCGGCCGGCGTCGCCTCAAGGTTGTAGAGGTGCCCCGTCTCCTCCTGGAAGGCCACGAGCGCGGCGCGCACGTGGTCGAGCGTGCGCAGCGCGAGCGCATGCCCCTCCTCGTCGGTGATGTCGTGCTCGTCGGCGCTGAAGTTGCGGATCATCTCGTTGATGCCGTTCACGCCGATCGTGGAGAAGTGGTTGCGCAGCGTGCCCAGGTACCGGCGCGTGTAGGGGAACAGGCCGCCGTCGATGAGACGCTGGATCTCCTTGCGCTTGAGCTCCAGGGAGACCTTCGCCAGCACGAGCAGCCGGTCCAGCTCCTCGTAGAGGCCCGCCTCGTCGCCGGGATGCTTGTAGCCCAGACGCGCCATGTTGATCGTCACGACGCCGATGGAGCCGGTTTGCTCTGCGCTGCCGAACAGGCCGTTGCCGCGCTTGAGCAGCTCGCGCAGGTCAAGCTGCAGGCGGCAGCACATGGAGCGCACCATGTGTGGCTCGAGGTCGGAGTTCACGAAGTTCTGGAAGTAGGGCAGGCCGTACTTGGCCGTCATCTCAAAGAGCAGGTCGGCATTGGGCGCGTCCCACGGAAGGTCCTTCGTGATGTTGTACGTGGGGATCGGGAACGTGAACACGCGCCCCTTCGCGTCGCCCTCGGTCATGACCTCCATGAACGCACGGTTGATCATGTCCATCTCGGGCTGCAGGTCGCCGTAGGTGAAGTCCACGGGCTTGCCGCCCACAAGCGGGACGTCCCGCGCGACGTCCTCCGGGCACGTCCAGTCAAACGTGAGGTTTGAGAACGGCGTCTGCGTGCCCCATCGGCTCGGCACGTTCATGTTGAAGATGAAGCTCTGCATCTCCTGCTTCACCTGCTCGTAGGTGAGGCCGTCAACGCGGACGAACGGCGCGAGGTACGTGTCGGTGGAGGAGAACGCCTGCGCGCCCGCCCACTCGTTCTGTAGCGTGCCCAGGAAGTTCACCATTTGGCTCATGGCCGTGGACAGGTGGCGCGGCGGCGCCGACTCCACCTTGTTCGGCACGCCGTTGAAGCCCTCGTTGAGCAGCGTCCGCAGGCTCCAGCCCGCGCAGTAGCCGCTGAGCATGTCAAGGTCGTGGATGTGAAACGACCCGTCGCGATGGGCGGCGCCCACCCCTGGCGGGTAGACGTGCGACAGCCAGTAGTTGGCGATGACCTTGCCCGAGACGTTCAGGATGAGGCCGCCGAGCGAGTAGCCCTGGTTGGCGTTGGCGTTCACGCGCCAGTCGACCTGCGAGAGGTACTCGTTGACCGAGGCCGTCACGTCCACGTAGGTCTCGCGGTCACGGCGCGCCTGGCGGCGGCGCTCGCGATAGACGATGTAGGCGCGTGCCGTCTCAAAGTGGTTCTGCTGGATCAGGGTCTGCTCGACGATGTCCTGGATCTCCTCGATCGTCGGGGTCGCACCGTCAAAGCGATGCCGTATCACCTTGCACGCCTGCTCGGCGAGCTCGATGGACGCGGCGGGGTCAAACTCGCCCGTCGACGCGCCGGCCTTCTCGATGGCGGCGCGGATCTTCTCCTGGTCGAAGTCTGCGAGCGACCCGTCGCGCTTGACGACGGACGCGGGCAGCGCGAACTCATGCCGAGGCGTCATGTGGTCCCCTCCCGATCCGGTGTGAGAACCACCATACGTTGTGTCGCACACATGTTCAATACCATATATGTGGGTGAAATTGAGCGCGAACCACCATATGATGCGACCTCGGTCGCAACGTCTCGGCAGCCCTTCACTTTGTGGCCGCGGGCCGTCATCTTTCTCATGCGCGCCTTCGCAAAGCGCGTGCGAGCAAATGTGCCGCCCGCGTGGACGTCGGCGGACGGCGGCCTGGAGGCGGCGACGGACGGCGCGACCGGACGCCTAGTGCGCGAGCAGGAAGTACGCGATCACCACGACGCCCAGCACGATGCGGTAGACGCCAAACGGCCTGAAGTCGTTCGTGCGGATGAACCTCATCAGGAACTTGACGGACAGGATGGAGGTCGCGAACGCGACGGCCATGCCGACCAGCAGGATTGCCGCCTCGGCGCCGCTGAACGCGTTGCCCGCCGCGAAGTACTTCACGAGGCGCAGGGCGCTCGCGCCGAACATGACGGGGATCGCCATGTAGAAGGAGAACTCCGCCGCCAGGGTGCGCGAGGTGCCGAGCAGCAGGCCGCCGATGATGGTCGATCCGCTGCGCGAGGTGCCCGGGACGAGCGAGAGCACCTGGAAGCAGCCGATGCCCAGGGCGCGTGCCCACGAGACGTCGCTCATGGACTGCAGGCCGGGGTCGGACTCCATGCGGTCGGCCTCCTCGGCGCGCCCCTCGCGGCGCAGCGCCTCGGGCGTGTCGGCAAAGTGGGCGCCCCGGGGCATCGCGGCCGCGTAGTACCCGCTGCGGATGCGGCGGGCGCGCCAGGTCTCGATGACGATGAACGCGATGCCGTAGACGATCAGGGCGACCGAGACGACCTGCCAGGTGGAGAGGTGCTCCTCCATGAAGTCGTTCAGCGGGATGCCGATGACCGCAGCGGGGATGATGCCGACGATGATCTTGCCCCACGTGCGCCAGGTCTCCGAGCGCTCCTCGGGCGTCTTGCTGCGCGCCCAGGGGTTGAGCTTCGTGAAGTACAGCACGCAGATCGCCAGGATGGCGCCGAGCTGGATGACGACCAGGAACATGTCCCAGAAGTCGCGGCTGACGTCCAGCTTCACGAACTCCTCGACGAGGATCAGGTGGCCGGTGGAGGAGACGGGGAGCCACTCGGTGACGCCCTCCACGACGCCGAGGATGACGGTCTTCACGAGCTCGATGAGAAAGCTCAGGTCCATGCGCGTGCTGCCTTTCGCTCAGACGGCGCCGACGCCGTGCGGCCGACGGCGGCCGCGGCGTGACGCCAGGTGTACGTGTTCGCGTGCGATGTTCGCGTGCCGCGCCCCCGGCGTGCGGGCGAGGGCCCACGGGGGGCCGACAAGCCCTCGGCTACCCCTGCCGCTCCCGCCAGGCGCGGGTGGCGGCGACGAGCCTGCGACAGGTCTCCTCGACCGTCTGGCGCGGGCACGCGATGTTCACGCGGATGAAGCCGGCGCCCTCCGGGCCGAACATCGTGCCCATGTCGAGCCAGAGCCTGGCGTCCCGCTCCACGAAGGCGCGCAGGCCCTCGTCGTCAAGCCCGAGCGCCGAGCAGTCCACCCACAGCAGGTAGGTGCTCTCCGGCCGCACGAGCCTGAGCTCGGGCGCCTCGCGCGCCAGCGTGTCGGCGAACAGCGCCAGGTTGCGCTCAAGGTGCTCCTTCAGCTGGGCGAGCCAGTCGTCGCCGTGCTCGTAGCAGGCGCGCGTCGCGACGAACCCCAGGGCGTTGACCTCGTCGTAGCCCGTCTGCGCGCACGCGCGCTCAAAGCGGGCGCGCAGCGCGGGGTCGGGCACGAAGATGTTGGAGATCTGCAGGCCGGCGATGTTGAACGTCTTGCTCGCCGAGGTGCACACCACGCAGGCGCGGGCGAACTCGTCGCCGAGCGAGGCGAAGGAGGTGTGCGCGAAGCCGGGGCGCGCGAAGTCGGCGTGGATCTCGTCGGAGACGACGATGACGCCGTGCCGCAGGCAGACCTCCCCCATCCCGCGCAGCTCCTCGGGCGTCCAGGCGCGGCCGACCGGGTTGTGCGGGTTGCACAGGATGAAGAGCCGCGGCGAGGTCTGCTCGACGACGCGCTCGAACGCCTGCAGGTCAACGGCATAGCGACCGCCGCGGAACCGCTCGTCGCCCGCGCCCGGGTCGTAGGCGAGCGGGGCGCAGACGACCTCGCGGCCGTTGTCGCGGATGACGTTGGTGAACGGGTAGTACACGGGACGCTGGATGAGGACGGCGTCGCCGGGCTCGGTGAACGCGCGCACCGCCTGGGCGAGCGCAAACACGACGCCGGGCGTCTTCACGAGCCAGGAGCGTTCGGGGCGCCACCCCTGATGGCGCTCGACCCAGGCAAGGACCGCCTCGTAGTAGGACTCGTCCGGGTCGCTGTAGCCGAAGACGCCGTGGGCGACGCGCCGCTGGAGCGCCTCGATGGCGGACGCGGGGATGCGCTCGTCCATGTCGGCGACCCACATGGGCAGGTCGTCGGCGGCGTGGCCGCGCTTGGCGTAGGCGTCGTACTTCAGGCACTCGGTGCCGCGGCGGTCGATGGGCTCGTCAAAATTGATGCGCGCGCCGTCGGTCGCGGCCGCGGGTCTGTCGGGATTTTCGGACGCCATGGGGCAGCGTGCCTCCCTCGCGATGTGGATGGGTATCATGGTGCCTCGCCATTCTGACACGTGCGAACGAGGGGGCACCACCACATGAAGGAGACCACCTTCGAAGAACAGACCAAGCTCATCGCGGGTCTGGCGGGCATCGCGCCGGGCGGGCGCCCCGACCGCCGCATGCGCACGAACCTCGTGCACGGCCACGCCGAGGAGGACCCGGTCACCGGCGCCATGAACGTGCCGGTCTACCTCTCGTCCACCTTCACCCACCCGAGCCTCGATGGCTCGACCGGCTACTACTACAGCCGCGTGGGCAACCCGACGCGCCTGGAGCTGGAGGACACCGTCGCCATGCTGGAGGGCGGGGTGAAGGCGTGGGCGATGAGCAGCGGGATGACCGCCATCTCCACCCTGCTCAAGCTCTTCAAGCCGGGCGACCGCATCGTCGCCAGCGACGACCTCTACGGCGGCACCTACCGCCTCTTCTCCGACATATACGGCCGCTACGGCCTCACGTTTGACTACGTTGACCTCACCGACTGGGAGCGCGCCGAGCCGCTGATCGCGGGCGCCGCGGCGGTCTTCTTCGAGACGCCGACCAACCCGATGATGCACGTCGTGGACATCCGACGCGTCGCGCAGGCCGCCCATGACGCCGGCGCGCTCGTCGTGGTGGACAACACGTTCCTGACGCCCTACCTCCAGCGCCCCTTCGAGTTCGGCGCCGACGTCGTGATCCACAGCGGCACGAAGTACCTCTGCGGCCACAACGACGTGACGGCCGGCTTCCTCGTCCTGCGCGAGCCCGACCTCATCGAGCAGGTCTTCAACTACGCGATGTCCGAGGGCGGCTTCCTGTCCCCGACCGACTGCTACCTGCTGCTGCGTAGCATCAAGACGCTCTCGGTGCGCATGGACCGCCAGCAGGACAACGCGGCGGCGATCGCGCGCTGGCTCAAGGGCAACCCCCACGTGACCGACGTCTACTACGCGGGCGACCCCGACAGCGCCGGCTACGAGCTCATGCGCCGCCAGGCGAGCGGCTTCGGCGCGATGATCTCGCTGCGCGTGGACGACGAGGAGCGCGTGCGCACGACCCTGGAGCGCATCAGGGTCATCAGCTACGCCGAGAGCCTCGGCAGCGTGGAGAGCCTGATGACCTTCCCGTTCGTGCAGACGCACGGCGCCGTGCCGCTCGAGCTGCGCCGCTCGCTGGGCATCGACGAGCGCCTGCTGCGGCTGTCCGTCGGCATCGAGGACGCGCAGGACCTCATCGACGACCTCGCGCAGGCGCTCGCGTAGGTCGCGCGCCCGAAGTCCTGCCACGGGACGCAATTTGTCCGCTCGGACGCGTTCGCCCCGCATCGTTGGGGTACACTCACGGTGAGCGAACAGGCGGCGCGCCACGAGGCTCGCGCCGCGAACGGCCACAGGTTTGGGGGTACCCATGGACACCGAGTACAAGAAGATCTTCGTCTCCCTTGACGGCAGCGAGGCCCAGCAGGAGGTGCTGAAGAAGGCCGTGCAGATCGCCGCGGTCAACAAGGCCGACCTCTACGTCGGGCACGTCATCGACTCCACGCCGATGCAGGCGGCGGGCACCTATCCCGCGACGCTGATCCCGAGCCTCGAGAAGGCCTGGAAGGACTCGATCGCCGCTGACATCGAGGAGGCCAAGAAGATCGAGGGCATCGGCACCATCACCGTTGACGCCAAGGCCGGCCGCATCCGCGAGACGCTGCTGGACGAGTTCGTCGATCAGATCAAGCCTGACCTCGTGATCTGCGGCGCACGCGGCCTGTCCAACATCAAGTACGCGATCCTCGGCTCCATCTCCACGTTCCTGCTGCGCAGCTGCCCCTGTGACGTGCTGATCGTCAAGTAGGGTCACCGCAGGGTTGACGTCAGTGGCGACGTCCAGCGCTGGCGTCGTACGTTGGCGACGGGCCAATGCGTCGGGTGGCGTGTGGCGGATCCACACCCCGCCA
>CACZRK010000008.1 GCA_902783515.1 uncultured Coriobacteriaceae bacterium
CGGCGCCTCGTCAGCCCAGGACGCCCCCGCGTAGCGCGGGTCGTACCCCGTCACGGGCGGCTGCGCGGGCGCGTATCCGCCCGGCGCCGCCGGCGCGCCAAGGTCGCCCTGCGCCATCGCGACGCCGCGGGCGTCCCCCTGCGGGACATGGGAGGCGCCGGCAGCGCCCATCCGCGAGAGCGCGCCGCGGATGGCGCTCACGTCCGTGACGAGCTTGATGAACAGGAAGAGGAGCTCCGCGACGAGGCGAAGCGCCAGCTCGCCGACGCACAGGACGACGAGCGCCGCCAGGGCGCCCCACGCGTAGTCGCCGTAGGAGTAGCGGATCGCGAGCACGACGCCGCTCACGATCGACGCGATGCCGAACACGAGCAGCGCGACGCTCGCGAGCACGTACGCGAACTTGAAGATGGGCGCGATGATGAGCTTGTCAAAGTTGAAGAATGACCGCGACCCCTCGTGGTCGTCGGGGCGATCGTGCGGAACGGCCACCACGTACACGACGATCGCGAGCACGACCGAGAGGATCGCGCAGGCGACCATCACCCACATGCCGACGCCCCTCAGACCCTCGACGGCCGAGTCGAACGAAAGCCCGTTCATGTCAACCAACCATCCTCTCGCGCCAGGCGCACGCCGGGGTTCGACGCGCCGTCGCGTCGCCGCCGCTGCCGCCAACAGTCGCACTGGTCACAGTCTACCGCGCGCACGCCCCGTCACGGCGCGCGCCACGGACCTCTCACGGCAGATTTGCCCGCGGATTGCTCGTTGTCTGTACATTTGGTGAACCATTATGGGAACATACATCCCATGCGCGTCTGCGCGAGCGACGCGCGGCGACTGGCAGACCAGTGTTGGAGTGGGCGCCCGCCCGGCGGGCGCCACGTGTCGATTGGGGGCCATCCATGGGTGCACCGCAGACAGACAGGGTCAGAAACCTCGTCCTTGTAGGCCAGGGGGGCGTCGGCAAGACGTCGCTCGCGGAGGCCATGCTCCATCTCACCGGGAAGACGGCGCGGCTCGGCGGCCATGCCGGCTCAAAGCCCACGCTCGACTACGATCCCGAGGAGTCCAAGCGCAACTTCTCGATCTCCACCGCCATCGCCCCCGTCGAGCACGACGGCTACAAGATCAACATCCTGGACGCGCCGTGCTACCCCGACTTCATCGGGGACGCCTACGCCGCGCTCGCGGTCGCGGAGACCGCGCTGTTCGTGGTCGACGCCGCCGAGGGTCCCCAGCCGACGACGGTCAAGCTCTGGTACGCCGCGGAGGACCTGCCGCTCGCGCGCGCCGTCTTCGTGAACCGCGTTGACCGCGCCGACGTCAGCTTCGCGTCGACGCTCGAGCTGCTGCGCGAGCGCTTCGGCACCCGACTCGGCGCGATGAGCCTGCCAATGGGCCAGGGCGACGACTTCGCCGGCGTCATCGACGTCCTGCGCATGCAGGCGCGCGTGATGCATGACGGCGTCGAGAAGGTCGAGGAGATCCCCGCCGAGTACCGCGACGAGGCCCAGCAGGCGCATGACCGCATCGTGGATCTCGTGGTCGAGGCGGACGACGACCTCATGGAGAAGTACCTGGAGGGCGAGACGCTCTCGCAGGAGGAGCTTGAGCAGCTGCTCGGCGTCGCCATCGCCAAGCGCCTCTTCGTCCCGGTCTACGTCGGCTCCGCCATTCGCGAGCAGGGCGTCCTCAACCTTCTTGACGACATCGTCACGTACTTCCCGTCCCCGCTCGCCTACGGCGAGATGCCGCTGTCCGACGGCACGATGCTGAAGATCTCCTCCGCCGACGACCGCCCCGTCGCCTTCGTGTTCAAGACGCTCTCCGACCCCGCCGCTGGCCGCCTGTCCTTCCTGAAGGTCCTCGCGGGCACGCTGGACGCCACGACCGAGCTCATCTGCTCGCGCACCCAGAAGAAGGAGCGGCTCGGGCACCTGTACCTGATGTGCGGCCGAGACCGCACCGACGTGAACCACGCGCTCGCCGGCGACATCATCGTCGTCCCCAAGCTTGACGCGAACACCGGCGACACCCTCTCCACGACGGGCAAGGTGGAGGCGGAGGCCTTCAGGTTCCCGAACTCGCTGTACCAGATCGCCATCCGCGCGAAGAACCGCAACGACGAGGGGAAGCTCGGCGACTTCCTGGACAAGGCCGTCGACGCCGACCCGACCCTGAGCGTCACGCACAACGACGAGACGCACCAGACCATCATCTCCGCCATCGGCGAGGCGCAGGTCTCCGTGCTCATCAACCGCCTCGGCGAGCGCACGGGCGTCGAGGCGGTCCTCGAGCCGCTCAAGATCCCCTATCGCGAGACCATCCGCAAGGCGGCGAGCGCCCAGGGACGTCACAAGAAGCAGACCGGCGGCGCGGGCCAGTTCGGCGACTGCTGGCTGCGCGTCGAGCCGAACCCCGGCGGCGGCTACGAGTTCGTGGACGAGATCGTCGGCGGCGCGATCCCGCGCCAGTTCATCCCGGCCGTCGACAAGGGCGTCCAGGAGGCCATGGCAGAGGGCGTGCTCGCCGGCTACCCGATGGTGGACGTGAAGGTCGCCTGCTACGACGGCTCGTACCACCCGGTCGACTCGAGCGAGATCGCGTTCAAGACCGCGGCGCGCATCGGCTTCCGCGCCGCCTGTGAGCGTGCCGACGCCGTGATCCTGGAGCCAATGGCCAACCTCGTCATCACCGTCCCGGACGCGTACGCCGGCGCCATCACCGGCGACATCCCCGCCTCGCGCGGGCGCATCACCGGCATCGACTCCGACGGGAAGGGCAACTCGATCATCTCCGCGACGATCCCCTTCGCCGAGGTCACCGACTACTCGACGCGGCTGCGCTCGCTGTCGCGCGGCACCGGTGAGTACACGATCGAGCTGAGCGGCTACGAGCAGGTCCCGCATGACACCGCCGTCAAGCTGATCGAGCAGCATCGCAAGGAGGTCGCCGAGGGCAAGTAGCCCCCGTCGCGCGCACGGGGCGCCCGCGACGCCCGCCCGACGCACCCGGCCCGCCTGCGGCGTCATCGGCGCCACAGGCGGGCCATTCGTTACCGTACCCTTACGAGCGGCGCGAGCCGATCGACTACAATGCGATACTGAATGGACCGTACGCGCCGCGTGCCGTCGGCCGTTCGCGGCCGGCGCGTACGACGCGCGGCCGCCTCCCGTTGAACTGATCGGAGTCTTCATGCTCTATGGGATCATCGACATCGGCTCGAACACCATACGCCTGAGCGTGTACGACGTCGACGAGCGCACGGGCGACTTCACGCTGTTCTTCAAGCTCAAGACGATGGCGGGGCTCGTCAGCTACATCGACCCAGACACGCGCAAGATGAGCGACGCCGGCGTCGAGAAGCTCGAGCGCGTGCTGGCCGACTACCTGAGGTGCACGAGCAAGTTCCGCGACCTCAAGGGGCCCTACGTGTTCGCGACGGCGGGCGTGCGCAACGCGAAGAACGCCAAGGACGTCGTCGCGCGCGTCGACCACGCCCTCGGCCTGTCAATCGACCTCGTGAGCGGCAAGGACGAGGCATCGCTGGGCTACGAGGGCGCCATGCGCGTGAGCGATCTGCGCACCGGCGTGCAGCTTGACGTCGGCGGCGGCTCGAGCGAGGTCACGACGTTTCGCAACGGCCGGCCGCTCAACGCGACCAGCATCCCCGTTGGATCGCTCTCGCTGTTCGACCGGTTCGTGCACGGCTTCCTGCCCGTGCCCGCCGAGGCGGACCGCATCCGCGCCGTGATCGACGACGCCTTGGAGCGCGACGAGGACTTTGACGGCTTCAGCTGCAAGAACGCCTCGGGCGTCGGCGGGTCCGCGCGCGTGGCGCTGCGGCTGCGCGACGCGTGGGTGGGCGGCGACCGACATGCGGGACGCGCAGGCAGGACCATCACGGCCGCGGAGATCGCCCAGGTCCTGGAGCGCGTCTCGTACGACCCGCACCGGGCGCTGCGCGACATCCTGCAGATCGCGCCCGAGCGCGCGCACACCTGCATCCCGGGCATCGTGGTGATCCAGACGGTGATGCGCCACTTCGGCTGTGAGCGGATGGAGGTCAACGACTCCGGCGTCCGAGAGGGATATCTCATGACGCGCGTCCTCGGCAGGCGCGGCTCGGGACGTGGGACCACGACGGCACGATGACGCGACGAACGAACACGACGAAAGGCTGATGACCATGGTGAGCAAGGCTCAGGACCCGACGCTCGAGAAGGCGGACCACGCGCTTGACTTCTCCTTCACGCAGAACCGCGAGCTGTCCTGGCTGCAGTTTGACAACCGCGTGCTTGACGAGGGGCGCGACGCGAGCGTGCCGCTCATCGAGCGCCTGAAGATGGCGTCCATCTTCGAGTCCAACCTGGACGAGTTCTTCATGATCCGCGTCGGGAGCCTCAGCGAGCTCGCCGCCCTGAAGGTCCAGCCGGTGGACAACAAGTCCAACGAGACGCCGCGCGAGCAGGTGGACGCGATCTACGAGGCGCTGCCCGCCCTGATCGAGAAGCACGAGCGCACCGTCCAGGAGATCGAGCGCGACCTGGCCGAGCACGGCCTGGTGCGCGTCAACTGGCGCGAGTTCACCGACGCCGACCGCAAGGTCGTCGACAACTACTTTGACGACAACGTGCTGCCCATCGTCTCGCCGCAGATCATCGACCCGCGCCACCCGTTCCCGAACCTGCGCAACACGGCCTCGTACGCCGTGTACAACCTCGCGAGCGCCGACGAGGCGGAGATCCTGGGCCTCGTGGAGATCCCCCCGGCGCTCCCCCGCATCATCACGCTCTCCTCGACGCCGCGGTCGCTGCGCTACACGCTGCTTGAGGACGTCATCCTGAGCTGCGCGCCCGGCATGTTCGGTGACTACCACACCTCCGAGCGCGCCGTCATCCGCGTCACGCGCAACGCGGACATCGACCCCGACGAGGGCTCCTTCGACATGGAGGAGGACTACCGCGCGCACATGAAGAAGATCCTCAAGCAGCGCCTGCGCCTGAACCCGGTGCGGCTTGAGGTCCAGGGCGAGTTCAGCAAGACGCTCGTCAAGCAGATGCGCAAGTCGCTTGGCCTCAACGCCGCCCAGGTGTTTCGCGTCGAGGCGCCGCTCAGCATGGGCGGCTATGCGTTTGACCTGCAGGAGCACGTCTCGCGCGCCATGGCGGAGGAGCTGTGCTACCCGCCCTTCTCGCCGCAGGCCTGCCCGAACGTGCTGCCCGACGTGCCCATGTGGAAGCAGATTCGCGAGCACGACATCCTGCTGTTCTACCCCTACGAGTCCATGGAGCCGTTCCTGCGCCTGCTGCACGAGTCGGCGAACGACCCCGAGGTGCTCCAGATCAAGATCACGCTGTACCGCGTCGCGAAGAAGTCGCGCCTGTGCGAGTCGCTCATCACGGCGGCCGAGAACGGCATCGACGTCACGGTCCTCATGGAGCTGCGCGCCCGCTTTGACGAGGAGAACAACATCGAGTGGGCCGAGCGCCTGGAGGACGCCGGCTGCACGGTGCTCTACGGCAGCGAGGGCTTCAAGGTGCATTCCAAGATCTGCCAGATCACACGCCGCAACGGCGCGGAGCTGCTGCGCATCACCCAGCTCGGCACCGGCAACTACAACGAGAAGACGGCGCGCCTGTACTCCGACTACTCCCTCATGACCGTTGAGCCGCACATCGGCGAGGACGCGAACCGCTTCTTCCGCAACCTGCAGATCGGCAACCTCCAGGGCGAGTACCACACGCTCGGCGTCGCGCCGGTCAGCCTGAAGCCGCTCATCATGCGCGGCCTGAACCGCGAGATCGCCAAGGCCCGCGCCGGCGAGCGGGCGTTCTGCTTCTTCAAGATGAACTCCATCACGGACCGCGAGGTCATCGACAAGATCTCCGAGGCGAGCTGCGCCGGCGTCTGCGTGAACATGATCGTCCGCGGCATCTGCTGCCTCGTGCCCGGCATCCCGGGCAAGACGGAGAACGTGCACGTGCGCTCCATCGTCGGCCGCATGCTGGAGCACGCGCGCGTCTACGAGTTCGGCGTCGACCACGACACGATGTACCTCTCGAGCGCCGACATGATGACGCGCAACACCGAGCACCGCGTGGAGATCGCCTACCCGCTGCTGAACCCCGTCATCCGTGACCAGGTGCACAACGACCTGGAGATCCAGTGGGCCGACAACGTGAAGGCGCGCGAGCTGCAGCCTGACGGCACGTACGCGTTCATCCCCCGCAAGCCCGACGACCCGCTC
>CACZRK010000009.1 GCA_902783515.1 uncultured Coriobacteriaceae bacterium
ACGGCGACACGACGCCCGCCGGCGCCACGATCTCCTCGACGTCAGACGCGGCGTCGCGGGCGCGGGCGCACTCGCCGGCATGGGCGCGCGCGAGGGCGGGGACGACCATCGCGATGGCGTACAGCGTCGTGACGACCGTGGTGACCGCGGGCACGACGCCCATCCCCACGACCGACCCGAGGCGCAGCCCGCCAAGCGACGCGAGGCAGAAGAGCCCGACCGCCAGCGAGAAGATCGCGTCGCTGGCGAACTCGCGGGCGCTCGCCATCGCGCCGAGGACCGCCAGCGTGAGCAGCGCGGCGTACCCGTACAGCGCGTACGTGAGCGCGACGGCGGGCACGGCGCCGGCGCCGAGCGCGTAGGTGACGTTGGAGGTCGCGAGCATGAGCGCCGCGAGCAGAGGGATCACGATGTCGTTGGACACGCTCACGACCTGGCGATGCGCGAGGTGCGACGCCAGCAGCCCGAGCACGACGGCGCCGAGCGCGAGCGTCGCCATCTGCACGAGGTGGTGGCCCATCGCGGTCGCGCGCATCATGCCCGTGACGAGCGCCAGGGCGAGCAGGCCCAGCAGCGCGCGCCAGCTCACCGCGACGAACGACCGCACGCGCTCGCCGAGGTCACGCGTGCCGTCGAGAGGATCGTCCGCGCCGTCGGGAGTGGGCCGCGCCGTGCGCCAGATGAGCAGCCCCACAGAGACGGCCATGGCGGACAGGTAGCACAGGACGCTCGCCGCGTCGGGCAGCTCGGCCAGGGCAATGCCGACGGCCGCGCGCGTGATGCCGGCGCACACGACCGCGCGCATCGACGCCTGACGACCGAGGCGCGCGAACACGCGGCCCCACGCGAGCACGGCGCACAGGCAGCTCACGCCCGTGAGCGCGGCGAGCGGCCAGACGCCGCCCATGAACCCGCCCAGGGCGTCGCCGCTCATCGCAGACCACGCGATCGCGAGGCCGTCGGTCACGAACAGCACGGCGCCGACGGCCGCCAGGGCGCCGTCGGGCACGCGCCGCGCGCCCCTGACAGCGTGCGGCAGCAGCGCGACGATCGCGGCGAGCAGCGCGCACACGTGCATCGCGGGCGCGAAGGCGTCGATCCACGCGGCGAGGCCGGCAAAGCGCTGGAAGGTGTTCATCGCCGCCGAGTCGATCGGCATCGTGGCGAGCAGGCACGCGAGCCCGACGCCGGCGGGCAGGACCGACCGGAGCCGTGCCGACGGTGACGAGCCGGGCGCGTCGCTTGCGCGACCAGGCGTCACGACGGTCACGCTCTCGCCATTCGGCGTCCTGCCCATCCGCGTCTCCCCCTCGTCCCTCGGCCGGCCTCATGCCCGCACGCCCCTTGGGAGCACAGCATACCGCCGACGCGCGGATCGCCGCGTGAGACGCGCGCTCGTCGCGCACTCACCAACTCTCGTGATTGACACGCCGAGGCGCAGGCAGGAGGGTATGCGGGCAAATCAACGATTTGCTGCATGCAATTTCGCGCCGCGGCGCATACGGTGGGCGCGTACCGCGTCGCCGGCACGCCGTCATGCGCCGACGACGAACCCCCGTCTCAGGAAACGCGAGGTCATCACCATGAGCAAGAGTGCCATGACGCGTCGTTCGTTCGTCACCTCCGCGGCGGCGGCAGCCGTCACCGCCGGCGCCGCCGCGCCCGCCCTCGGCGCCGAGAAGGCCGCGTCCTCATCGACCGACGCGTCAGCCGCGTCCCCCGCGAAGGCCGCCGGCACGCACCCCGACTACTACCTGTGCGACGAGGACTGGCTGGGGTCCGCGCCCGCCATCGCCGAGGCCGACATCGCCGGCACCCAGGACTTTGACGTCGTGGTGGTCGGCGGCGGCCATGCCGGCACGCAGGCGGCCCTCGCCGCCGCCCAGTGCGGCGCGAAGGTGGCGGTCGTGGAGAGCCACGCCGACGGCGAGATCGTCTACCGCGGCGACGACATCTGCAGCTACAACTCGGACCTCATGCTCGGCTGGGGCTTCGGGCCGTACGACCTGGACGAGATCGTGAACGAGTACGTCCGCCGGGCGAACGGCCGCTGCAACACCGGCGTGATTCGCCGCTTCGTCTACAACTCGGCCGACATGATGAACAACATCGTCTCGCTGATCCCCGAGACCTCCAACCTGCTTGACCGCGAGGGCGGCCAGTGCATCGTCCAGATCGCCTACGACACCCCTGATGGGAGCAGCTACCCGCTGGAGCGCGGCGGCTACAAGATGTGGGCGTCCACGCTGCAGACCGTGGGCACCAAGAACCCGAGCCCGGTCGGCAAGGCCGGCCTCACCGGCGTCTCCCGCCTCACCGAGATCGAGACCTACTGCCGCGACGAGGCCGAGCGTCTGGGCGCCACCTGGCTCTGCGGCCACACGGGCGTCGAGTGCACGCAGGACGCTGACGGCGCCGTGACGGGCGTCATCGCGCAGGCCGCTGACGGCACGTACGTGCGGCTCAACGCCAGCAGGGGCGTCATCCTTGCCACGGGCGACTTCGGCGCCAACGTCGACATGGTCTGGGAGCTGTGCAGCGAGTGCGCCGAGAACGCGATGCGCCACGGCGTGGAGCGCGACAGCCTGCGCGGCATGACGGACTGCGACGGCAGCGGCCACAAGATGGGCTGCTGGGCGGGCGGCGCCATCGAGAGCCACCCGCGCCCCGTCGCCGGCGACGCGCCCAGCATCGCCTTCGGCCCCTGGGGCTCCACGCCCTGCCTGTGGCTGAACTGCAAGGGCGAGCGCTTCATGAACGAGGAGTTCGCCGGCCTGCTGCTCGCCCAGTCCGTGCGCCAGCCCATCGACCTGACGGCCGCCATGGTCGGCAACTTTGCCGTCATGGACAGCAAGTACATGCAGTATATCCAGCTCGCCGGCCTGGACCATGGCGCGCCCAACTGGGGCTGGGAGGAGGGCATCCAGACCTTCCAGGAGAACATGGAGGCCCTGGACCCCGCGCAGGGCTCCGGCACCGTCCTGGGCTTGGAGATCGCGCAGATGGGCGGCGGCATGCCCGGCACCGTGTTCGTCGGCGCGACGGTCGAGGAGGCCCTGGCGAACGCCGGTCTCGCGGGCGACGCGCTGAAGGCGGCGAAGGCAAGCGTCGAGCGGTACAACGAGCTGTGCGCCGCTGCGAGGGACACCGACTTCGGCAAGGACGCCGACCTGCTGATCCCGATCGACGAGGGCCCCTTCTACGTCGCCGCGCAGGGCACGCAGCGCCTGTACGGCCCTGGCCTGAACACGCTGGCCGGCCTGTGCGTGAACAGCTACTACCAGGTGCTTGACGCGAACAAGGACGCCGTGATCCCCGGTCTGTACGCGGTGGGCAACACGATGGGCGAGCGCTACGGCAACGCGTACAACACGCCGAGCGCCGGCAACAACATGGGCAACGCGCTCACGAGCGGTCGCGTGGCCGGCAAGCACGCCGCCGGGGCGATCGACGACATCGCGTAGCGCCCCCGCCTCGTGACGGCCGCACCCCGCCCTCGCGGTGACCCTGCCGCGGGCGGGGTGCGGCTAATAAGGTTCTCTCGATATATGCATGATTAACTCCACTCGCGACCGTATGCGAGTCATATCTGTGCCGATAGATTACGATATAGATGATGTTACATTATAAGTGTATATACATCATATATTGTACACTATGCATTATGGATTTGACGATACCATGACAACCTCGTGAATGGCGCGATCCGTCGACCCGGCGCGGGGCCGTCGATCGCGCCAAGCGTGTACCATGGATGATGTCCAGATATGCCTCGCGCTTACCGGGCGCCCGCAGGCACGCGGAGAGATCGCCTGTCGCAGGCGCCCGTTTTGCGTGGATGCCGTCACGCACGGCCTCCCACGCGCGCGAGGGAAGCGAGCCGTCCCCATGCTCAACATCGTCCTCTTCCAGCCCGAGATCCCCTCCAACACCGGCAACATCGGCCGCACGTGCGTCATCACGGGCGCGCGCCTGCACCTGATCGGCCCGCTCGGCTTTTCGTTGGACGACCGGGCGCTGCGGCGCGCCGGCCTCGCCTACTGGGGCAGCCTCGACGAGGTGACCTACGCGAGCTGGGAGGACTTCCTCGCGCGCAACCCGACGGCGCGCGGCGACCGCGTCCACCTCCTCACCAAGCGCGGGGCGCGCACCTACGCGCGGAGCACGTACCGTGACGGCGACTACCTGGTCTTTGGCCGCGAGAGCTCGGGCCTGCCGCTCGAGCTGCTCGACGCCCATCCCGAGCTGTGCGAGCGCATCCCCATGCGATCCGATGACGACGCCCTCGGCGAGACGGCCGCGCCGTGGCGCGCGGAGTACGCGGGCCTGCACCCGGAGGCGCGGCGCGACATCGCAGGCAACTACGTGGACGAGCGCGTCGGTCGCATCACGAGCCTGAACCTCTCCAACGCCGTCGCCATCGTCCTGTACGAGGCGCTGCGTCAGACCGGCTTCCCCGACATGGAGGCGTGAGGGCGCGGCGGCGACGCAAGGCGGCGCGCCCGCGTGAGCGCCCTGCGGGGAAACGCCACCGCGAGCCTCCGTGAGCCTGGGGAAACTTGGCGTTGCGAGGTGGGGAAATGCCGGTGCCAGAGTTGGGGAAATGTCGACAAAACAGTTGGGATTTTGCTGGTGCGGGAGTTGGGGTTTTGCTGGCGTGAGAGGTGGGATTATCTAGAACGCCGCAGGTGACGCATGGTATCAGCAACAACGTGACACTCAACTGAGGGACTCATGCCGACGAGCGGTGGGTCACCGTACGTAACGACCCCTGCGCTGATGTCCCCGCCCCTACGACGCCCTTTGGCGAGGGGGCTGCTGGGCCGTGACGCACGGAGCGCACAGGTCTGCGGCCAACCACAAGCCTGCGCTCGGCCACCCGCCAACATCCGCAATCCAGCCGCCTACGCCGAGGCCTCGTCCTGCACGGCCTCCGACACCTCCGCCGTGGTCGCCGCCTCCGCAGCCGCGGCCTGCGCCTGCACGCGCAGCTTGTGCTCGTGCCGCGGCGTCGCGATGATGAGGTACGAGATCCAGCACACGAGGGCGAACAGCGGCACGCCCAGCACGAGCGTCACCGTGCCGAGGGCGTAGACGTGCCCGGTCAGCCACAGCGGCACCTGGGCGGCGTCGCGCACGACGAACATGAGGACCCACAGCCACGTCGCCTTGGTGTAGGCGCGGCGCAGCTCCACGTCGTCGTGCCAGCCGTGATACCAGGCGCTCAGGCTCTCCGTGGGCGGCGCGGCGATGAGCTCGACGAAGTACCCGATGCCCGGGCGGCGCGCGACGAGCGACACGCCCAGGACGACCGCCCAGACCGCGTTGATGATGCACGCGGGGAGATAGTAGTTGCGCGCGTCGGAGCTCTTGTACGCCGCGAAGAGGCAAATGAGCACCATCACCGTGCCGGACACCACGCCCGCGACGGTCTGCCGCTGGATCAGGCGCGCCACGAGCATGACGGCGCACAGCACGAGCGACACGACGATGGTGAGCATGAGGTCGCGGGAGATCAGGAACACCACGAGGAACGTCAGCTCGGGCAGGATGGACTCCACGATGCCGCGCGTGCCGCCCACCGAGCTCAGCACGCTGAAGTTGTCGGACGCGAGCGACGCGATGCCCGAGGCCGGGCGCACTGTCTCGCCCTGTGCGGCGGACGCGTGGCCTGCGGAGGGCTCGCGGCCCTCCACGGCGCCAGCCCGCGCGGCGTCGCCCTCGGCGGCTCGGGTGTCGTGCAACTCGTCTGTCATCGATGACACTCCCGTCTCTTCATGGGTCCCCTCGCGCGCCGTCCATTGGCCAGGCGCGACGCGTGGCGCGCATCGCCCGCCGCGCCCTTATGCGCACCCCTCATGCCCGCAGCCTACCACGCGCAAATCGCGCGCAAGTTGACGGAGGACGACGCACACCTTGCGCGCATCGCCGTCGCCACAACGGACGGCGCGGCAACCACGTCTCTCGGGCAGCGCCGAGTCACGCGGACCGTGCCGCGCTGCGGATACGCTCGCGAGTGTTCGAGCGGCGTGCGCGGGGGGAGCGCGACGATCGCAGGCGTGTCATCGGATCAGCGAGGCGCACGCCGGGCGGCGGGGTACGGATTCCGACGTTTCGGAGGGTTTGAGCGGGCGGGTGGGACAGTCTTCTGCGAATCGGAGTGCTCCCATTCGTGCGAGCGTGCGTTCGGAAGCACGTTCGGCACAGGTTCGCACGAATGGGAGACCTCCAAGCAAGCTCCCGCACCGTCATCGGCGCCGCGAGATCTCCCGATCGTCAAGGGCTGTCCCTGCGCCCCCGCGAAACCCTCCCGAACGCACGTTTCCGTCCCGCCAGAGCCTCCCATTCGCACGAAACCGTCCCGACCGGGCGAGGCGCCCTGCTCGGGATGCTCCCGTTCGCACGCCCCCGTCCCGACCCGCCGGCTCGCCCCCGCCCGCGCGCCCCGCGCCCGTGCACGCAAAAGGGGCGAGCCAGGACACCCTCCGTCCCGACTCGCCCCTCAGTCAGCCGATCCGACGCTCGCGCACGGCTCGCGTGGCGTGCGCCGCGCCCTCGCGCCCTCGCGACTGCGTGCCGCTCGACGCGCGCCTACTCGTCGATGCCGGCCATCACCTTGACGGCCTTGATGCCCTGCACCTGGGCGCTGCCGCAGCGCAGGCCCGGCATCAGGCACGGGTAGTTGCCGGAGAACATGTCGCCGGCGTTGTTGCCCGCCACGTAGAGGCCCTCGATGGGCTCGGCCTCGGGCGTCATGGCCTGGGTCTTCTCGTTGATCTCGATGCCCTGCATAGTGCACAGGATCGAGGAGCTCTGCCACCAGCCGTAGAACGGCGCGGTGCGCAGCTCGGACAGGCGCACGGCGGGCTTGCCGAAGTCCTCGTCGTCCTGCGCGTCAAAGAGCTCGTTGTAGCGGTCGCACGTGGCCAGGAAGGTCTCCTTGGCCTCGCCGGTGAAGCCGAGCTTGTCCGCGAGCTCGTCCAGCGTGTCGGCCTGCTTCACGAGGCCGCTCTCCAGGTACTGGCCGGACAGCTTCTCAAAGCCGGTCTTGCGCGTGCCGGCGGAGCAGCCGATGGTGTGGAAGCGCTCCACGTCGTCCTGCACGTTCCCGTCGCACACGACGCAGTACACGTGGCCCGGCTGCTTGGTGGCGGCGTAGGGCGCGTCGTTGTAGGGCTGGCTCTCGTTCATGAAGCGCTCGCCGTTGCGGTTCACCTTCAGGAAGGGCTGCGTGCCGGGGTTGTACTGCTTGAGCGTGCCCGGGAACTCCTTGCCCGCGAAGGCCTTGGGGTTGTCCACGTAGCCGGCGTCCACGCCGTTCTCGACGAGGCCGCGGTCAAACAGCATGCTCGCGGGCTCGGCCTGCATCGCCGCACCGGCCCACACGGCCGCGCGGATGCCCATGCCCTTGTCGCGCGGGCTGGCGTTGGTGCAGGTGATGGCGCTGGTCGACAGCGGGTCGAGCTGCTCCATCATCCACGGGTTGCCCTCGTAGCCGCCGCAGGCGAGCAGGACGCCCTTTGCCGCGTTGGCGCGCACGTAGTGGCCGTCGCGCGTGTTCTGCGCGATGACGCCGGTCACGCGGCCGGTCGCGTCCTTCTCCAGCTTCACGAGCGCGGTGTTGAAGTCGATGGCGTAGCCGTCCTTCTCCACGACCTCCTGGTACACCACGTTGCGCGGCTTCTCGCTGCCGATGTAGGTGTGCTCCATCTCGGGGAACATGTAGACCGTGTTCTCCTCGTTGCAGCTGTCGGGCCAGCGGGCCTCGTCACCGGCCGTGAAGGTGCATTTGTAGTTGTACGGGTCGTTCTCCAGGATGCCGGAGACGAAGTCGTACAGCGCCGCGGACTCGTTGATCCACAGCTTGACGACGTTCTGGTTCACCTTGCCGCTGGCGTAGCGGCTGATCTCGGAGAGCAGCTTCTTGCGGTTCATCGGCTCGCAGCCGGCCTCCTTGGCGGCGCGGGAGTCCACGGCGCCGAACCAGTGGCGCGTGTCCTGCACGCTTGGCGCGCTCTCGAGCACGCGGAAGTTCAGGCCGTGCTCGGCGGCGTAGGCGGCGGCGGCCATGCCGGCGTTGCCGGCGCCGATGATCAGGATGTCGGTGTCGATCGTCTCGGTGATCTTGTCCTCGGCGATGGTCGGCTCGGTGCCCAGCCAGTCCTCGGCGCTCTGGTCGTCCCAGGCGTTCACGCCGGTCTCCGCGGGCTTCTCGCCCTTGGCCTGCGCGACGCAGGCGGCCACGGCGTCGATGACGCCGTTCGTCGTGAGCGTGCAGCCCGCGATGGCGTCGATGCCGGCGCCCTGCGCGTCGATGACGGCCTGCTGCAGCGGCTCGGCGAGCTGCTGGCCCATGAAGACGGTCTCGCCGGAGAGGTCCAGCTGGCAGTCGGTGATGGCGCCGTCCTTGACGGTGATCGTGGCGGTGACGGTACCGACGCCCTGGCCGTCAGCGGTGTACGTGCCGTCCTTCGCGCCGGACAGGTCCTCGGCGGCAGGGGCGGTAGCCTCGGCGGCCTTGGCGATCTGGGCGCCCGCGGCGGCCATGGCGGCGGTGCCGGCGGCGGCGGCGACGAACGTGCGGCGAGAAACGTTCTCGGACATGTGTGCTCGCTTTCTCCTTGATGCGAACGATGTGGGCGACGCGCCCGTCGAGAGGCCCGCGAGCCGCCGACGTGCGCTGACGCGCTGACGTCGGGACGTGCGGGACCGCGCGGGGCGGCCGTCCACGTGACGCCTTGAACAGTAGGCGCGTCGCGGCGTCGCGTCAGGATCGAGGAGGATCGATTCAGCCAAAGACGAGGATCGAGGCTTTCCGCCCTTGCCATCATCATTGCAGGTCATTGGGAGTATTCTGAGATGTCGAGAAGATCGGGCGCACGAGCGCGCCACAGCGGATGGACGCGCCCCGCGCCGCGGCGGGCGCGACGGCGCGGCGATCGTCACGTTCCCGTGTACGTCGCGAACGGGCGGTGGCAACCGCTAGCTACCTCAGGTAGCATATGGTAGCTGACGGGGTGCGCGCGAGCGACGACGCGCGCGGCGGGGGCCCATCGGCGCAGGGGAAAGCACAAGGGGGCAGGTCGTGACGAGGGATGATTCCGGCGCCGGTCGCGCCGATGAGGCGGTGAGCGGTCGCGCCGGGACGTCGGCGGCCGCCGCACCCGACGCGCCAACGGCTGGGGCGCTTGCCCGCACGAGCGTCTGGCGGAGCCCGATCGCGCCGCCGTGCGTCCTCGGATTTGCCCTGGCGATCTCCTTCCAGGCGCTGCAGGACATCACGAGCGCACGCATCTCGAGCCTGGCCGGCCTCGCGGCCGACGGCTCGTTCATCACCGCGATGCGGCTGGTGCAGTTCGCCGCGCTCGTCGCCCTCGCGCTGGTCGCGACCCGCATCACCAGCCTCGGCGACCGCCGGGGCGTCGTCGTGGGCGCCGGCGCGCTCTGCCTGGCGCTCTGCGGCGTCCTGAGCGCTCTCCTGCTGGCCGGCGGCATCTCCACCACCGCCCTCCATGCCGCGCTCTCGGTGCTGAAGGCCATCGCGCCCGTGCTGCTCTGGCTGCTGTGGGCGGAGCTGTTCGCGCACATGGACGAGCGCCA
>CACZRK010000010.1 GCA_902783515.1 uncultured Coriobacteriaceae bacterium
GACGTGGCGCTCACCACGTTCGACCTGCGCATGACCGCCCCGAACGCCGAGCCCGTCATGGGCACGGCGGAGGTGCACGCCATCGAGCACCTTGGCGCCACGATCCTGCGCAACGACCCCGAGTGGGGCTCGCGCGTGATCTACTTCGGCCCGATGGGCTGCCGCACCGGCTTCTACCTCATCCTCGCCGGCGACCTGGCCCCCGCCGACGTCATGCCGCTGCTCGTGCGCACCTTTGAGGCGATCGTCGCCTGGGAGGGCGACGTTCCCGGCGCGCAGCCACGTGACTGCGGCAACTGGCACGACTCCGACCTGAACCTCGCCCAGTGGTGGGCGCGCCGCTACCTGGAGCGCACCCTGCGCGTCATCGACGAGGCGCACACGACCTACCCGCAGGCCTAGCCGCGGCAGCCCCGCCGGGGGTGGCGCGGGCGCGGCGGGCGCGCGGGTGAGGCTCGCGCCTCCCCGCGCCTTTGCGTCGCCACCCGCGCCCATGCCGCCGCCCGCCGCGGGCGTGGGCGGCGCCCACGCCGTCAGGCGCCCGGGAGCCTACAGGTACGCGTAGTACCGCTCGAGCTCCCAGGAGCTCACCGAGCGCATGTACTCCGTCCACTCCTGGCGCTTCGTGCGCACGAGGAAGTCAAAGATGTGGTCGCCCAGGGTGCGCCGCATGAGCTCGGACCGCTCGAACTCGTCGGTCGCCTCCTGCAGGTCCTGCGGCAGCGTCTGGATGTGCCGCGCCGCGAGCTCCTCGTCGGACAGCTCGTTGAGGTTCTCCATCTGCGCCGGCGGCAGCTCCAGGCCCTCCTCGATGCCCGCCAGGCCCGCGGCGAAGACGCCCGCGAGCGCGAGGTACGGGTTGCAGGCGGGGTCGGGGCTGCGCAGGTCGAGCCGGCTCGAGAGGGACTTGCCGGGCTTGAAGTACGGCACGCGGACGAGCGCGGAGCGGTTGGACTTGGCCCACGTCACGAAGATCGGCGCGTCGGATCCGCGCACGAGGCGCTTGTAGGAGTTCACGTACTGGTTGGTCAGCAGCGTGTACTCGCGGGCGTACTTGAGCAGGCCGGCGAGAAACTGCTTGGCGACGACGGATAGCTCGTTGCCGGACTCGTCGCTCGTGTCGTGGAACAGGTCGTTGCCGTCCAGGTCAAACAGCGAGAGGTGCAGGTGCATGCCGGAGCCGTCCTCGCTCGCGATCGGCTTGGGCATGAAGGACGCGTAGCAGTTGTTGCGACGCGCGACCTCCTTGACGGCCAGGCGGTACGTGATGAGCTCGTCGGCCATGGACAGCGCGTCTGAGTAGCGCAGGTCCATCTCGTGCTGCGAGGGCGCCGCCTCGTGATGCGAGTACTGCACCGGCACGCCCGCCTTCTCGAGCGTCAGCACGGTCTCGCGGCGCAGGTCGTCGCCCTCGGCAAGCGGCAGGATGTCAAAGTAGCCGTTGCGGTCCATCGGCGTGGGGTGCGTGTCGTCCTTGAAGTAGAAGTTCTCGATCGTGGGGCCCACGTTCAGGATGTAGCCCATGTCCTGCGCCCGGTCGCACACCCGGCGCAGCGCGGCGCGCGGGTCGCCCTCGTACACCTTGCCGTCAGGCGTCTTGATGTCGCAGAACATGCGCGCCGCGCCCTGCTCCTTCGGCCGCCACGGGAGGATCTGGAACGTCTCCGGGTCGGGGAACGCCACGCAGTCGGACTCCTCCAGCGAGGAGAAGCCCTCCACCGACGAGCCGTCAAAGCCCATGCCCTCGATCAGGGCGTCCTCGAGCTCGCCGGGCGTCGCGGCAAAGTGCTTCAGATTGCCCAGCACGTCGGTGAACCAAAACTGAATAAAGTGTATCCCACGGCTCTCGACGGTCCGTAGGACGTATTCCTCGTCGCTCTGCAGCTCGGACATGCAACGACTCCCTTCAGATGACGCGCCTCGGCGCGAAGTCGTTTCCAGTTTCTCATCGCATTGTTGCGGCGCCGTGACGCCGTGCGCGCGAGCGTCCGGGGACGGCGCGCATACACGTCGCGCACACGGCCTCGTGACGCATGAGATACGACGCGAGCCGCCCGCGACGCGGCTGCGTCAGCGGACGGCTCGTCCCATCATATCGCAATGGCGTGCGCGCGATCAGGCGCGCGGCCTCCTCGTGGCCTACCGCCGCCCGAAGAGGCCGCGGCGCGCGACCTCCTCGCAGCTCGTCGCGCCCGCGTCGTAGCCCGAGGCGGTGATGACCTCGCGCAGGCGCGCCTCGTCGATGGGCGCGTCCGACTCGATCACCGTGGTGCCCTTGGCCCGTGACGACTTCACCTTGCGCACGTCAAACGCCGCGCGCACCGCGTCGCTCACGTGCGCCTCGCACATGCCGCAGCGCATGCCGCCCACCTGGACCGTCGTGCGATACATCGGGTTCTCCTCTCCCGGGAGCGCGTCGCGCGCCTAGATCCCCGGGCGCGTCGCGAGGCGGTCCTCCACGTCGCGCATCATCTTGTCCGCTGCCGCGCACGAGCAGCCCTCCGACGAGCACCCGCCCGTGCAGCCCGAGCAGGCGGAGCCGTGGTCGCGCACGAGCGAGCGGATCGCGAGCGCGACGGCCGCGACGAGCACCAGCAGCACGACAGCCGTTCCCAGATTCATGTCCAACGCCTCCTTGCCGCGGCCGCACCGGACCGCGTGGTCCGCCGTGGGCCATATTGTTATCCACCGATAACTTTACCCACTCA
>CACZRK010000011.1 GCA_902783515.1 uncultured Coriobacteriaceae bacterium
CGACGCACCGGCGCCGGGACGAGCGCGCGCACGCGACGGGCCAGACGCGAGGCGCTGACCGCGTGCGACGCGGAGACGAGGATGCTCGCGATCGTGGTCAGCAGCGTCAGGAACTCCAGGCGCCCCGCGAGCATCTGCACGAAGTAGCAGACCTTCAGGCCGGTCGGCATGCCCGGCGTGATGATGCCCGACGACATGCCGCAGTTCGCGGTGCACGACACGCTCTCCAGCACGGCGGCGATCGGGTCATAGCCGTACGCGACGCCGAGCACCGAGCCGAACGCGAACGAGAACACGTACATGAGCAGGACCAGCATGACGTTGCGCGACAGGTCCGGCGTGAGGGTCTGGTCGCCGAAGTGGCGGAAGCGGATCGCCTCGCGCGCGTGCTGCGGCATGAGCGAGCGGCGGATCTCCGAGACGATGGTCCGCAGGGCGAGCGCCAGGCGGATCGCCTTGAAGCCGCCCGCGGTAGAAGACGTCGCGCCGCCCATGAGCATGCCGATCACCAGGACGAACACGACCGCCGAGGACGCGACGCCGGCGATCTGCGCCGAGCTGAAGGTGCAGTACCCCGTGCCGGTGATCGCCGAGACGAGGTTGAACGCGCCCTTGTCGAAGAAGGTCGAGACGCCCCCGAAGTGGGCGTCGCCGGGAAGCGCGATGCCCAGCAGGACGGCGATGAACACGCCCCAGGCGACGATCGTGCGCGTCTCGATGTCGCGGAAGAACTCGCGGGCGCCCTTGCGCGCCATGAAGAAGTAGAGCGCGAAGCTGAACGTGCCCACGAGCATCAGGACGCACAGCAGCGCGTTGAGCACCGCGGAGTGGTAGTACGCGATGCCCGTCGGCGACAGGGTCGTGCCCGAGGTCGCCACCGCGTTCGTCGCGAGCGAGAAGCCGTGCAGCAGCGCGTACGCGGGGCTGAACCCGTCGTCCACGACGAGCAGCGCCGCGCACGCCAGCGTGCCGACGGCGATGTACAGGCCCATGAAGATGGCGATGAACCGCGACGTGCCCGCCATCTGCGGCATGATCTTGTCGTAGTGGCCCTCGGCCTTGAACATCATGCCCGCGCCGGCGAAGCGCGAGATCGTGCCGAGCCCCATGGCCACCAAGACGATGCCCATGGCGCCGATGGAGACCATGATGCAGCGCCACACCGCGAGCGAGACCGGCAGCACGCTGCGCGCCTTGATGAGCGACATGCCCGTGCCCGACAGGTACGAGATGGCGTTGAAGAGGGCGTCAAAGTACGACGCGTAGTTGCCCGACAGGTACAGGGGCAGCGCGGTCGCAGCGGCGCCGACGATCCACGCGAGGCCGGTGACGACGAGCGCCTGCTTGTGGGAGAGCCCCGGCTCCACGGGTCGCACGATGTTCATCGCCGCCCCGATGGAGGCGGTCACGCCGATGGAGAGCGCGAACCACACCGCCGGGTTCCACTCGCGGCGCAGCAGCGCGACGACGAGCGGGATGACCATGAGCGCCCCGATGACGAGCACGAGCATCCCCAGGTAGTGCACGATGGCTTTGACGTCGTCGGTGCGCAGGCGCGGCCACATGGCGTTCGCTCCGCCGTCCCGCTACGCCCTGCCGACCGGGGTGACGAGCCCCGCCAGCCCGCTCGTGACGTGCATCCCGTCATCGCGGTCCACGATGACGGCCTCCAGGCCCGGCCGCTCCTCCACGAACGCGAGCGCGTCGTGCACGCCCAGCGCGAACAGCGTGGTCGAGTAGCCGTCGCCGTCCAGCGAGCGGTCCGAGACGATGGTGGCCCCGCCGATGTCGGTCTTGACCGGCATGCCGTCGCGCGGGCTCAGGATGTGGTGGTAGAACACGCCGTCCTTCGTGAAGCAGCGCTCGTACAGGCCGCTCGTGACGACCGACTTGGACGTGACGGGCACGACGGCGATCAGCCGCTCGGGCGCCTTCGGGTCACGGATGCCGATCCGCCACGGGGCGCCGTCGGGACGCGTGCCCACGGTGAGCACGTTGCCGCCCAGGTTGACGAAGGCGCAGTCGCAGCCGTGCTCCCGCAGGCACGCCGCCAGCGCGTCGGCGATGTAGCCCTTCGCGATGCCGCCGAGGTCGATGCGCGCGACCGGGTCTGCGAGGCGCGCGGTGCCGCGGGCGCGGTCGACCTCGATCATGCGCCAGTCCACGTGCCTCAGCGCCTCGTCAAGCTCCGCGCGGGTCGGAACGTGGCCGGTGTGGAAGTCCCACAGCGGGGTGACCGAGCCCATCGTGACGTCAAAGACGCCGCCCGACTCCTCGCAGTAGTGGCGCGAGACGTCGATGAGGTCGAGCGTGCGCGCCTCCAGCGCGACCGGGGCGCCCTGCGCGTCGTTGAGCATGGTGACCTGCGAGTCGGCGCGCGTGCGCGAGAGGTTCATCTCAAAGGAGATCGCGAGGTCGCGCACCGCGACCAGCGCCTCGTCCAGCTGCTCGTCGCTCAGGCGGGCGCTGCCGGGGTAGGCCTTCACCGACACCTGCGTGTTGTACACGGGCAGCATCAGCTGGTGCGCGCCGTCCTGCAGGCGGCTCGGCCTGATGACGCGGATGAGGGCGTCCATGTTGATGGCGGACAGGTCGATCCCCCCCGCACCGCCCGTCACCTGCGTGGCGGCCTCGTTCGACTGACCCATCGTGCGCGTCCTTCCCTTCGTCACTCGGCAGCGTCGCGCCGTCGCGCGCGGCGCGTGCCGCCCATTGTACGTCAGCGACGCGGCCTACGCCCGGTCATCCGGTCGCGCGCACGCATTACGCGGATCCACGCGGCGCCGGTAGGAGCGCAGCAGGGCGCGCAGCGACGGCATGCGGTTCGCGGGGTACAGCCCCATGTAGAGCGTCAGCAGGTGCGCGAGCAGCGCCGCGAGGAGGAACTGCGGCCCCATGGCCGCCCCGAACGCCTCCATGCCGAGCAGCGCAGAGGCGAGCGGCGCGTTCGTGCAGGCGGAGAGCATCGCGACCAGCCCGATCGCCGCGCAGCCGCCCGGATGGACGCCCACGAGCGTGCCAACCGTGCAGCCGAGCGCCGCCCCGATCGACATGACGGGCATGATCTCGCCCCCCTTGTAGCCGGCGCCGAGCACGAGCAGCGTGAGCAGCGCCTTGAGCGCGAAGGCGGACGCGGGCACGCCCCCGCCGAACGCCGCGCTCATGAGGAGCTCCCCCGTCCCGCCGAGCCACGGGACGTCCAGCGCCGTCATGATGACGGCGACGAGCAGCCCGCCGGCGACCGCGCGCGGGACCGGCCGCGCGAGCGGCCCGAGCGGCGCACGGCGCACGAGGTCCAGCAGCAGGCAGAACGCGAGCGCCATCGCGACGCAGGCCGCGGTGACCTCCAGGGTCGCGCCGAGCGAGAGCATCGGGCTCACGGTGGACGCGATCGCGACCCACGGCGGGCGCACGCCGGTCAGCGCCGCGACGGCGTACCCGCAGAGCGCGGCGACCAGGGCCGTGAGCACGGAGCGCGGGGTGAGGCGCACGACGGTGACCTCCAGCACGAACAGCGCGGCGGCGACCGGCGCGCTCATGAGCGAGGCGAAGGCGCCCGCCATGCCCGCGCGGATGAAGGTCCCCCCGTCCTCGGCGCCCAGGTCCCAGCGGTCGAGCAGCCGCCCGCCCACGGCCGAGCCAAGCGAGCCGCCGAGCTGCAGCGCCGCGGCCTCCTTGCCGACGGACCCGCCGCAGAGCAGCGTGAGCGTGGTGCCGAGCAGGATCGCGGGCGCGAGCGCGCCGCTGACCGCGCCGCCCATGCTCGCACGCAAAAGGACGGTGTTCGTCGTGGTGGCCCAGGAGACGCGCAGGGCGCGGTAGAGGCGCAGCGAGGCGACGGCGGCGAGCGGCAGCAGCCACACGAGCCACGCGTGGGCGCGAAACGCGAGGGCGGCGAGGCGCGCGAGCAGGGACAG
>CACZRK010000012.1 GCA_902783515.1 uncultured Coriobacteriaceae bacterium
ATGCGGCTTGCTTGGCCTGCTGTGCTGACGTCCGATTCTTCCTTGAAACCTATGTGTAGCCTCTTGACTTCATATAGCTGGTCTCCCATCTTCCGTCACGCGGGTCATGTGCCCGTCGCGTCGCGCGGATGGCGCCGCGTGACCGCCGGGCATGCCGCACGGTACGCGCAGAAGGGCTCGTGACGCATCACCGGATTGCGTGATCGTCGTCACGTCGCGTTCCGCGGCAGGCCTGACGCGCGGGGCGCGCGTCTCAACGGATCGTGTGATTGGCCCGTGTCCGCGCAGGTCAGAGGGCGTGCGATTGATAGAGTGACCAAAAACGAGAGGGAGCCGGCACGCGCGCGGGCCGTCAGGACGACCCGCTGCCGCATGCCGGCTCCCCCGCCGACGCGATCCCCCGCGCCATGCGCCCCGCCCACGCGGGCGGACGCACGGCTACCGTCCGCTACCAGGCGTAGCTCAGGTGCATCAGGCGGTCGATGCCCAGGATGTACAGCTTGAGCGACTGACGCAGCAACGCCTCGCTCACGCCCTCGTCGGGCCCGTGCATCGTGCCGACCCAGGCGGGATTCACGAGCTGCGGGTCCTCGGGGCCGAAGCTGACCGCGTGGGCGAAGTTGCGCGCGTACGTGCCGCCGCCGATCGTGAAGGGCTTCGCGTCACGACCCGTCACCTCGTTGTACGTGTCGATGAGCGCCTGCACCGGCGCCGAGGACGGGTTGGTGAGGTACGGCACCGCGCCGCTGCCGGGCTCGAACGTCGCGCCGTACTCGGACGCGAGCGCGCCCAGCCGGCGCTCGATCTCCGGGATCGTGAGCGCCGTCGTGAAGCGCGTGTCGATGGACTGGCTGATGCGGCCGCCTTCCGTCTTGATGACGCCACCGACGCACGTGGGCGCGCCGAAGGCCTCGTCGGCGTCGGCGATGCCGAGCGTGGAGCCGTCGGTGGAGCCGTGGATGCGCGCGAGCAGGTCAAAGAAGGGCCGCTCCTGTGCGGTGAGCACGCCGCTGTCTCGCAGGTAGCTCACGAGCATGCCGATCGCGTTGCGCGTCCCGGCGGGCAGCGACGCGTGGCCGCCCTTGCCGTGCGCGGTCAGGCGCACGAGGCCGCCCTCGAGCCCCTCGACGTCAATGCCCTCGGCCTCTGGGAGACGCGCCGCGTCCGCGCGCACCGTGACCTGCGCGAATCCCGGAATCGCGTTCGTGGCCGTGCCGGCGTCAAACGTGACGACCGCGCCGTCGTGCATGACGGGCGACGTGAAGAACGCCGAGTAGTGGCCCTTCTCGCCCGAGCACACGGGGAACTCCGCGTCGGGCGTGAAGAGGAAGAGCGGCTCGGGGTAGTGCGCCAGGTACCACTTCGCGTCGCGCATCCCCATCTCCTCGTCGGAGCCGAGGATCGCGCGCAGCGTATAGGGCAGCCGCTCGCCGCGCTCCGCGAAGAAGTGCGCCGCGTACAGGGACAGGACCGCCGGGCCCTTGTCGTCCAGCACGCCGCGCCCCATCAGGTAGCCGTCGCGGACGGTCATCGTGAACGGGTCCTGCGACCAGCCCGTGCCGGCGGGCACGACGTCCACGTGTGCGATGGTCGCCAGATAGTCCTGGGAGGCGCCGGGCAGGTCCGCGAAGCCGATGTGGCCGTCGCAGTCCGTGGGCGCGAGGCCCAGGCGCTCGGCGATGCCCAGCGCGCAGCGCAGCGACTCGTGCGCGCCCTCGCCGTAGGGGTTGCCCTCGCCCACCTGGTCGTAGTCGGCGACGCCCGGGTGCGACACGAGCTCCCTGATGTCATCGAGCACGTCCGGCCACACGCGGTCCACGTAGGCGTCAACCTCGGCAACAAGCTTCTCATCCAACGCCATGCCCAACCTCCTTGCCGCGGCCGCCGCCGGCGGCCGCCTCTTGCCCATGCGATGTGCAGACACCCACAGCGTACCCCAACCCTCCCGGCCGCAAGCGAGGCGCGCCCGGCGACAGAAAAACGGCCGACGCCCGCGGGCATCGCACCCGTGGGCGTCGGCCGTTCGTGGGCCGTTCGTACAGGACGCGCCGCGTCGCGCCGACGTCGCCACGCGAGATGCCGCGCGACCGACGCCCCGGCGCCAGCGGCGGGCGCTAGAGGCGGAAGAGGTACCCGACGCCGCGGACCGTCTCGACGTGACTGGCGGCCTGCGGGCCCAGCTTCGCGCGGATCCGTCGC
>CACZRK010000013.1 GCA_902783515.1 uncultured Coriobacteriaceae bacterium
ACGTTCTTCTGCGTCATCCAGCTCATGTGGAGCTACTTCATCAAGATGCTCGTGAATCGCCTGGACGTCGGGCTGTTCTCGCTCGTCTTCCTCTTCGCCACGTTCGCGTCCTGCCTCGTGCTCGGCCTGTGCGTCGCCGCGATGCGCCGCCAGCGGGCGTATCGGCTGGAGCTCTTCTACCGGACGGCGTTCGTGACGTGCCTCGCGGGCGTCGTGGCGTGCGGCATGGCCGTCGGCGACGCGGACGCGGCCAGCGTGCTCCCCTCGTACCTGCTCGTGTACGGGGGGTTCTCCCTCGCGAGCCCGACGGTCTGGATGCTCGCGCTCGGGTGCGCTCACATGGGGAGGCACCGGGCCACCGCCGTGTTCGGCCCGGTGATCGGCTGCCAGTACCTGGGGATGCTGCTCGGCGCCCTCGCCGTGGACGCGATGGCGAGGCTCGCGGGCACGGGCGCGGGCACGGCGCTGCTGCCGCGCGTCATGCTCGCCTGCACGCTCATGCTCGCGATCGCCTACGTGGCGATCTTCCCCGAGCGAGACCTGCTCTCCCTCTCGCCGCTGCTCTTCGGCATGACGAGCGAGTCCATCGAGCTTCGCTGCCGGCAAGTCGCCGCCGAGCGGGGCCTGACGCCGCGCGAGGCGGAGATCCTCGCCCTGCTCGCCCGCGGGCGCGACGTCGCGTTCATCAGCGAGCAGCTCTGCATCTCGCGCAACACGGCGAGCGCCCATCGGAAGAGCATCTACGCGAAGCTCGACGTGCACTCTCAGCAGGAGCTCATGAGCGTCGTGGAGAGCGCGAGCGAGCCGTAGGCACGGGAGCGCGGGCGCGGGAGCGAGCCGGCCGCACGCCCCCGCGCGAGACGGCCGCGCGGCGTCAGTACAGCGGCAGGTCCCCCGTGATCGGGTCGATGTCGGCGGCGGCGAGCGGCTCGAACGCCAGGCACGTGTACGTGCTCTCGCCGTGGAACTCCGTCAGCCCCGCGTCACGGATGAGCGAGACGACGAACCCCGCCTCGCGCCCGCGCTCCGCGATGGCGAGCAGCTCCTCCTCCGAGTCCACGTACACGCACACCTTCGCCACGCCGGCGTCAAACCAGTCGGAGAGCGCCGTCGGCGCCGCATCGCCCTCCTCCAGGTACACCCACCCCTGGTCGGGCGTGACGCGCACCTGGTCCAGCCGGTGCTCCTTCGCGAGCGCCATGAGCGTCGCCTCCACGCACGCGTGGCCCGCCTGCGCGGCGATCTTGCCCTTGCGCATCTTGAGGTCGCGGCGCATGACGATCATCTGCTTTGCCTTGTACGAGGACACGGGCATGGGGCGGCTCCTTCTCACGGTCTCACGGCGTCTTGACGGCCCGCGGCGCTCGCTGCGGCCCCGCACTCTGCGGCGCGGCCGTCACGGCGACCGCACGGGTCGGCTTCCGCCCCGGATTGTACGGGCCGATGGCGGCGCCCGTCCCGCGAGGCGCGGCGATCCGCGCCCGGAAGCGCAAAAGCTACTGCTGCGCCGAGACGTAGCCGTGGTCGATGGTGATCTCGCAGACGGCGCGGGGGTGGAGCCGGCGGATCGCGTCGGTGAGGCGCGCGCGAAGCTCGTCGTCGCCGAGCGGGACGCCGTCGGGCTTCACGCAGTCAAAGTCCACGCTCACGTAGGTGCCGCAGCTCACCGCGCGGACGTCGTGGATCGTCACGCGGGGGTCGATCTCGGCGGCGCAGCGCGCGATCTGGCCGCGCAGGTCGTCGACGGAGGCGCCCGACGTCACCACCGGGTCCATGTGCAGCGTCATGATCAGGTTGTCGCGCTCCTTGAAGTCCTGCTCGATGCGGTCGAGCAGGTCGTGGCTCGCGAGGACGCCCCCCTCGGCGGGCATCTCCACGTGCGCGCTCGCGAAGCGGCGGCCGGGGCCGTAGTCGTGCACCATGAGGTCGTGGGTGCCGAGCACGCCCGGATAGCTGAGGATGCGCTCGCGGATGTGCTCGACGAGCGCGGGGTCGGGCGCGCTGCCGAGCAGCGGGTTCACGGCGTCGCGCACGAGGCCGACGCCGCTCACGAGGATGAACGCGCCCACGGCGACGCCCGCCCAGCCATCAAGGTCAAAGCCCGTGAGCTGCGAGATCACCGCGCAGACGAGGACCGCCGCGGTCGCGATCACGTCATTGCGGCTGTCCACGGCGGTGGCGACGAGCGTCTGCGAGTCGATGGCGCGGCCCACGGCGCGGTTGAAGACCATCATCCAGAGCTTCACGGCGACGGAGGCGACGAGGATGAGCGCGACGACGCCGTTGAACTCGGTGTCGCCGCCGCGCGCGATCTTCTCGATGGACGACTTCACGAGCTCGATGCCGACGGCGCACACGAGCACGGCGACCGTGAGGCCCGCGAGATACTCAAAGCGCCCGTGGCCGTAGGGATGCCCGGCGTCGGCGGGGCGGCTCGCCAGGCGAAAGCCCAGCATGCTGACGATGTTGCTCGCCGCGTCCGACAGGTTGTTCACGGCGTCGGCGACGATCGAGACCGACCCCGCGAGCAGGCCGACTACGCCCTTCCCCAGGCAGAGCAGCACGTTGCAGACGATGCCGACGACCCCGGCGAACGTCCCGAGGGAGAGGCGCTGCGCGGCGGGATCAACGGCAGGCGAGGCGGTCTCGTGCGCGGCGCCCCCGGGGGTGGCGAC
>CACZRK010000014.1 GCA_902783515.1 uncultured Coriobacteriaceae bacterium
GCGCGAGTTCGCGCAGGGCTGGCGCTCCATGTTCTCGCGCGCGCTCACCGCCGCGCTCGCCGAGGTCGCCGAGCGCGGCGAGAAGGCCGTCCTCATGCTCAACCAGCGCGGCTTCGCCCGCTGGATGCTGTGTCGCGACTGCGGGTACGTGCCGAGCTGCGAGCACTGCTCCACGTCGCTCACGTATCACGAGCGCGGGCACCGCCTCGTCTGCCACACGTGCGGCGCGGAGTACCCCGTGCCCGCCGTGTGCCCCGAGTGCGGCAGCCACTTCTTCCGCATGTCGGGCATGGGCACCCAGCAGGTGGAGGACCGCCTGCGCGAGCAGCTGGACGCGCTGGTGGGCGGCGCGATGCCGGTCATTCGCATGGACGCCGACTCCACGCGCGCCAAGGGCGCCCACGAGCGCTGCCTGGAGGCGTTTGACGCGGCGCCGAGCGCGGTGCTGCTCGGCACGCAGATGATCGCCAAGGGGCTCGACTTCCCCGACGTGACGCTCGTGGGCGTCATCAACGCGGACACGATCCTGAAGGTCTGCGACTTCCGTGCCGCGGAGCGCACCTACGACCTGCTGGAGCAGGTCGCCGGCCGGGCGGGCAGGGGCGACAAGCCAGGGCGCGTGATCATCCAGACCTACCAGCCCGATCACCCCGCGATCCGCGCTGCGGCCGAGCACGACCGCTCGCTGTTCATGGCGCCGGAGCGCGCGATCCGGCGCGAGGCGGGCTACCCGCCCTACACGCGCCTGGCGAACGTGACCTGCTGGGGGGCGTCGCGCGACGACGTCGTCCGCGTCGCGGGCCAGGTCGCCGACGGGCTGCGCGCGGAGCTCGCCGACGTGCGCGGGGCCGAGGTGCTCGGCGCCGTCGAGTGCGTCATCTCGCGGATGCAGGACCGCCACCGCTGGCACGCGCTCGCGAAGGTGCCCGTCGCGGCGGGCGACGGCCTGGGGGCGCGCGTCGGCGCCGCGGTCGCGCGCGTGCGCGTGCCCACGGGCGTCTCGATCGCCATCGACGTCGACCCCTACGACATGCTGTAAGCCGCCTGTAGGCCACCGCCTGTAGGTCGCCGCAAAGTTGCCCGCGTTTCGTGATTCCACGGGCGCGCCCCCGCGGAAGCGCACGGCCTCCACGCCGCGCGGGTAGACTGGTTCCTACACGGACAGAGAGTCGGGGCGGCGTCGACGCCGTCGCCTGCGGGCGACGCGCCCAGCCCCCCCATGCGAAGTGAGGAACCGACGTGGCAATCGTCAACAACATCGTGATCGCGCCCGACAAGCGCCTCAACACCGAATGCGACAAGGTGCAGGACATCGACGCGGACCTCGTGCGCCTCGCCAAGTCCATGGCCAAGACCATGTACGCCACCGACGGCTGCGGCATCGCGGCGCCGCAGGTGGGCGTGCTCAAGCAGGTCGTCGTCATCGACGTGGACTGGGATGGCAGCAAGGGCTCGCGCAAGAACACCCTGTACCTGATCAACCCCGAGATCGTCGACAAGTCCGAGGAGACCGAGGTCAGCTACGAGGGCTGCCTGTCTATCCCGGGCGTCTCGCTGCCGATCGAGCGCTCCAGCTCGGTCGTGGTGCGCGCCCGCGACCTGCAGGGCCGCCTCATGCAGTACGAGGCCTCCGAGAACCTGCTCGCCGTGTGCCTGCAGCATGAGATCGACCACCTGCACGGCGTGACGATGCTCGAGCGCCTGTCGCCGACGCAGCGCCTTGAGGCGATCAAGGAATATCAGGCGGCGCTCGCCGCGGGCGCCCGCCCCGGCGAGACAAGCGCCGAGTGAGGGGGAGCCATGGAGACAGATGAGCGCACGGACGCGGGCGAGCAGGCCCGCGCGGAGGGCGAGGCGCCGCGGATGCGCGTGGTGTTCATGGGGACGCCGGCGTTTGCGCTCGGCTCGCTCGGGGCGCTGTTGCGCGCGGACTTCGTGGACGTCGTCGCGGTGGTGACCCGGCCCGACGCCGTGTCTGGCCGCGGCAAGGCGCTCGTGCCCTCGCCCGTCAAGACGATGGCGCTTGAGGCGGGTGTGCCGGTCATCGAGACCAAGACGCTGCGCGACGAGGACGTCCAGGACCGGCTGCGCGAGCTCGCGCCCGACCTGATCGCCGTGACCGCGTACGGCGCGATCATCCCCGACGAGGTGCGCATGATCCCCCCGATGGGCTGCGTGAACGTGCACGCGTCGCTGCTGCCGCGCTGGCGCGGCGCGGCGCCGATGCAGCGCGCGATCCTGGCGGGCGACCCCTACGTCGGCTTCTCCATCATGCGCATCGGCCACGAGCTTGACGCGGGCCCCTGGGTGACGCAGCGCTGCGTCGCCACCGGGGAGCGCACCTACCCCGAGATCTCCGCCGAGCTCTCGCGCATGGGCGGCGAGGAGCTGGTGGACGTGCTGCGCGCCTGGTGGGTGGACGGCGAGAAGCCCGACTGGATGGTGCAGGACCCCGAGCGCGCGACGTACGCCGACAAGATCGACAAGGCCGAGCTGCGCCTTGACCCGGGCGTCGACGCGCTCACGAACCGCCGCCGCGTCCAGGCGTCCTCTGACGAGGCGCCCGCGCGCTGTCTGCTCGCCGGCAGGGGCGTGCGCGTCATGCGCGCGCACCTCGTGACGGACGAGGGCGACCTCCCCGACGTGCCGGCCGGCGCGGTGCGCGCCGCGCAGGGCCGCCTGCTGCTCGGCTGCGCCGACGGCGTGCTGGAGGTGCTGGAGCTCAAGCCTGACGGCAAGCGCGCGATGGACGCGCGGGAGTTCGTCATCGGCCTGCAGGACCACAAGGGTCTGACCTGGGAGGCGCTTGTCTAGATGAAGCTCTCCGCATCACGACGCGCCGCGCTGCACACGCTGCAGGTCGCGCGCGAGCGCAAGGCGTACGTCCGCGAGCTGCTGAACTCCAAGGCAGGCATGGTCGGCAGGGAGGGGCTTGACGAGCGCGACGCCGCCTTCGCCGAGCGGCTCGCGCTCGGCGTGACCGCGACGTACGGCACGCTTGATGAGATCATCGATCGCTTCGTGAGCCGCCCGCTTGACGAGGGCGTGCGCGACGCGCTGCGCGTGGCCGCCTTTGAGATCCTCTTCCTGGACAAGGAGCCGCACGCCGCCGTGAGCCAGGGCGTGGAGCTCGTGAAGACGCAGGCAAAGAGCGCCGCCGGCCTGGCGAACGCCGTGCTGCGCCGGGTGAGCGAGAACGCCGCCCCGTTCATGGCGGAGAGCCCCGCGCACCGCTTCGGCCTGCCGGACTGGCTCTGCGACCGCATCGAGCACGACCTGGGCGCCGACGCGCTTGACGCCTTCGGGCGCGCGGGCCTGGGCCAGGCGCCCGCCTACCTCGCGAGCGTGCCGGGGCGCGTGCGCGACGAGGACGTCGTCGATACGTTCGACCGCGCGGGGGTCGTCGTGCGCGCGGCGGGCGCTGTGCCGGGCGCGTGGCAGGCGCGCGACGCTCGGCTCGCGGTGACGAGCCCGCTCGTGACGGGCGAGGAGCCGTGCGCCATCGTGACCGACTACGGCGCGCAGACGGTCGCCTACCTCGCGGCGCCGGCGCCCGGCATGACGATGCTGGAGGTCGGTAGCGGCCGTGGCACGAAGTCCATCCTGATGGAGGGCCACGCGCGGCGTGCGGGCGGCGCGGCGGACATCTGGGCGCTCGACCTGCACGAGGGCAGGGGCGTGGTCGCCTCCGAGCGGCTGCGCCGCGCCGGCGTGACGGGCGTGCGCCAGGTGACGGGAGACGCGCGCGACCTGGACGCCGTCCGAGGGCTGCCCGCGTCGTTCGACGCGATCCTCGTCGACGCGCCGTGCTCGGGAACCGGCACCCTGCGCCGCCACCCGGAGATCACGTGGTCGCTCGGGCCCGGCGACGTGCGCGAGCTCGCGCGCCTGCAGGCGGACATCCTGCGCGCCTGCGCCGCGCGTCTGGCGCCGGGCGGCGTGCTCGCGTACGCGACCTGCTCGGTGCTGTGCGAGGAGGACGAGGACGTCGTGGACGAGTTCCTTGACTCCGAGCAGGGCCAGGGCTTTGAGGTCGTGCGCCCCGCGGACGCCGCGCGCGACGCCGTCGTCGCCGAGGAGCTCCGGGCGCACACGAGCCCTGACGGCTACCTGCGCACGCTCGTGCGCGAGGGACGCTGCGACGGCCACTTCTGCGCGCTGCTCAGAAGGCGCGCGTAAGGCCGGGCGCGCGGGGCGACGCGCCGGTCCGCACCGACGAGAGGCGCCGGGAGGGGGGCATTCGCCCCGTCCTCCCGGCGCCTCTCGTCTCGTGCCCGCCGTCCTTCCCGCATGCCGCCCGCGTCGGACGCGCCGACCTACATGACGGTGCCGCGCTTCGCGGCGGCAGGCGCGGGCTTGGCGGGCTTGTCCTGCGCCTTCGCGAGCGTGGAGGGGCCCTCCGCGCGGCGCGAGATCTCCTTGGTGCCGTTGCCGGTCTTGGCGATCGCCCTGCTCTCGCCGCCGGTCGTGGCGGGCGTCGCGCTGGAGCTGGAACGCTGGTCGGTGTTGTAGAAGCCTGACCCCTTGAACACGATGCCGCTGGCGTCAAAGACCTTCATCGCGACGGTGCCGCACGCCGGGCACGTCACCGTGGGATGCTCGAGCATGCCATGGGACACCTCAAAGACGTTTCCGCACGAGGGACAGCGATAGTCATAGCGAGCCATACAGGACCTCTTCCGATCAGATGCGTGATTGGCGTCGTGCGCCATGGGCGGAGCCGGCGCGTGTGTTTTGCACTGGTATGCTACCCACTGACCGTGCGTCGCACCGAGTCGTGCGTCGTTCTCACCATCGTCTACACTTCATCTCTGGAGGTGGCGCATGCTGCAGGCAGCCGAGATTATCGACATCGAACCGGACGCGTTCCAGGTGGGGCGCAGCCCGCGCGACGCGGGCGTCGCCGTCCTCACGGTCGCGGGGAGCGACTCGTCGGGCGGCGCGGGCATCCAGGCAGACCTCAAGACCATCGCCGCGCACCTGCTGTACGGGGAGAGCGTGATCTGCGCGCTCACGGCGCAGAACACCCGCGGCGTCACCGGCGTCGTGGACGCCGGGGCCCCGTTCGTCGGGCAGCAGATGGACGCGGTCTTCCAGGACATCCCGCCCGCCGCGGTCAAGGTCGGCATGCTCTCCAACGCCGCGACCGTGCGCGTCGTCGCCGAGCGGCTGCGGGCGTGGGAGGCGCGCAACGTCGTCGTCGACCCCGTGATGGTCGCGACGAGCGGCGCCGCGCTGCTCGCGGACGACGCCGTCGCCGACCTGGTCGCGCGCCTGCTGCCCGTCGCCGACGTCCTGACGCCCAACCTGCCCGAGGCGGAGCGGCTTGTCGGTCACGCCATTGACGGGCAGGGGTGCGAGGGGCTCCTCGCCGCCGCCAGGGAGATCGCGCGGCACACGCGCGGCGCCGTGCTCGTGAAGGGCGGGCACCGCGCGGCCGCCTCCACCGACGCGCTCGTGCTGGCCGACGGCAGCGCGTACGTGCTGCGCGCGCCCCTGGTCGAGACGACCAACACGCACGGTACGGGCTGCACGCTCTCGTCGGCCATCGCCTGCGAGCTCGCGCTCGGCCGCGACGTGCTCACGGCCGTGACGCGCGCCAAGGCGTACCTCACGCGATGCCTGGCTGCGGGGCTCGACCTCGGCTCCGGCGCCGGCCCGCTCGACCACTTGGCGGTCCTGCGATGACGGACGTCGCGCGGGCGGACGCGCCGGCGGCGACCGCCCTCGTCGTCGGCGGGTCGCCGGAGCGCCCCTCGCCTGCGCTGCTCCGGCGCCTCGCCGCGGGTGCCGGGCTCGTCGTCGCGTGCGACGGCGGCGCCGACGCCTGCCGCGCCGCGGGCGTGATGCCCGACATGCTCGTGGGCGACGAGGACTCGCTCGAGCCCGCGTCGCTGCGCTACGTGCGCGAGGGCGGCTGCCGCGAGGTCAGGTTCCCGATGGACAAGGACGAGGTCGACCTCTCGCTCGCCGTGCGATTCGTGCGGCGCGAGCGGCCAGGCGTCACGCGTCTCGTGCTCACGGGCGTCTCGGGCGGGCGCCTGGACCACGGCCTTGCCGTGATCGGCATCGCCCTGCGCGCCGCGGACCTGGGCGTCCGCGTGGAGGAGGACGCCTTCGCCGCGCGCGTGCTGGACGCGCGAACCCCCGGTGCGCCGCGGGAGGTCGCCTTCGGGACGAAGGACCTCGGCAGGACGGTCTCCGTCATCGCGGCGCCCGGCGAGGCGTCGGTCACCGAGTGGGGCATGCGCTGGGGTGTGCGGGGCCTGGCGCTGCGGCCGCTCGGTGGCGAGGGGGTCTCCAACGTCGTGGAGGCGATGCCGGCGGGCGTGCGCGTGGAGCGGGGGAGACTGCTCGTCATCGTGCAGCGCGAGCGGATCGCAAAGGCCGTCACGACGGTTGCGTGATCGCACGGCGCCTACGCGCGCCCCACGAACGCCAAGAGGGCGGGCAGCGCCCGCTCGCATGCCTGGTAGCCGTCCTGGAAGTCCAGGCGGAACTTGTCGGGCGCATACTGGAAGCGCGCGACGCGCTGGGCCGTCGGCCTGAGCGCGAACGCGTCGCCCGCGTCCTCCATGCGCTCCACGAGTGCCATGGACTCGTTGTAGCGCAGGTGGCGCGCGAGCATCGCCGCCCGCAGGCGCGGGTAGGGGCGCAGCCACGCGCGCAGGTAGAGCTCCAGGTGCTGCGGCGGCTTGCGGTAGCCGCGCGGGCGAGACAGGATGAGGACGGCGCGGGTGCGCCCGTCGGCGAGCGCGCGCAGGACGGGGATCGAGTCCCGGATGCCGCCGTCCGCGCACACGCGGCCGTCCACCCGCGCGAGCGGCATGACGACAGGGATGGAGCTGGAGGCGACCACGCGCTCATAGACCTGCGCGCCCGTCGCGCACGTGGCGACGTCCCACCACACGAGGTCGCCGGTCAGCGCGTCCGTGGCGGGGACGAGCAGCGTCCCGCGTCCGGCCACGCGGTCGCAGGCGTCGCGCACGAGGGCGCGTAGCAAGGCGTTGATGCTCAGGAGGCCCTCATGGGGGCGGACGAGCCCGCGCGGGTTCAGCAGGCTGCGCGCCGGGACGCGGGCGAGCGCGGCGAAGTCGGGGGCCGGCGCGTCGGCGACGTAGCGCACGGCGTTGAGCGCGCCTGACGAGTTGCCGATCACGTAGGGGAAGACCACGCCGTGGTCGCGCAGGCAGGCGA
>CACZRK010000015.1 GCA_902783515.1 uncultured Coriobacteriaceae bacterium
GAACTCCTGCAGGCGCGCGTCAAAGCGCTCCGGGTACTCGTACGCCATCAGGTGGCCGCCCATGACGTAGGTCGGCGTCTCCGGGAACTCGCGGTGGCAGAACGGCTCGGCGACGTCGGCCCAGTGCTCGGCGATGAACATGAGCGTCGGCAGCGACGTGGCGGCCTTCTTGGCGACCTCCAGGTAGTTGGAGAAGATCGCGTTGCAGAACAGCTCGTGGGCGATCCAGAACGGCGTGCGACGCGAGATGTCCATCAGGTACTCGTACTCGTCGGGCTCAAGCGTGCGCTGCATCATGACCTGCGTGAGGTAGTCGCTCCAGAAGCCCTCGGCCGTCTCGGGGTGCGTGAGCACGCGGCTCGCGACCTCGGAGAGCTCCTCGGGCGTCCCCTCGGTCCACCACGTCGGGTCCGACGAGAGCGGCAGCGGGCTCATGTCGATCGTGACCGCGCCGCGCAGCGAGTCGTAGCCGGCCTGCTCCAGGTACGACCAGACCTCCAGGTTGCCCGTCGACCACCCCACGAGCACGACGTTGCGCAGGCCGAGCCCCTTCACGAGCTTGATGAGGTCGGCGCCGTGCGTCACGTAGTCGTTGCCGTGCACGGTCTTGGTCGAGAGCCCCTGGCCGCGCGGGTCGATCGCGATGACGCGATGCGTCGCGGAGAAGTGCTCCACCTGCTCCTTGAAGATCTCGCCCGAGAACGTGAGCCCCGGGATGAAGACGATCGCGTCGCCCTCGCCCTTGTCCCAGTAGTGGATCTGGACGTCGGGGTCCACCGTGAAGAACTTGCTCTCCGCACGATCCTTTGCCATGACGCTGACCTCCTGCAATTCCGTCTCGACCGTCTCGACCGTCTCAGCCGCCTCGTCGGCCGCCCCTTGGGCGCCCCTGCAGAACGCTACCGCTTTGCCGCGCGTCATTCCAGCGTCGTCGCGAACGTTCATCACCCGGTAACGCACGCGCGCTATCACTGCGTGAGGGTCGCGCGCAGAGCGGCCCCGGGCGTCTCGCACGCATGGCGCCCGACGACGTGTCGGTCGTACGACGGGGAGCGAACAGGGAGCGCAGGTTCATGGCTGAGAGCATGTCGAGAGGGTCGGGCGCCCAAGGGACGGGCGCCGTCGGGGGGACGGGACTCAAGCAGGGCGCCATCGGGACGCTGCCGCTCGTCTTCATGGTGATCGCCGCGGCGGCGCCGCTCGGCGCGGTCGCCGGCAACACGCCGCTGGTCATCGGGCTGGGCAACGGGATCGCCGCGCCGTTTGACTTCCTGCTCGTCGGCGTGCTGCTGCTCGTCTTCTCCGTGGGCTACACGGCGATGAGCCGCCACATCACCAACGCGGGCGCGTTCTACGCGTACATCTCCGCGGGCTGCGGCAAGCGCTTCGGCGCGGCGGCGGGCTACGTGGCCGTCGTCTCCTACAGCATCCTCACGCTGTACTGCTCCACCGCGAGCGGCTACTTCACGTCGATGACGCTGGCGAACACCCTGGGCGTGAGCGTCCCGTGGTGGGCGTGCTCGATCGTGCTGTACGCGCTCGTGTTCACGCTGGGGTATCTGGGCATCGACGCCGGCGCGAAGGTGCTGATGGTGTTCTTGACCTGCGAGATCGCCGTGCTCGCGGCGCTGGACGTCGCGGTGCTCGTGCACCACGGCCCGGCGGCGTTCACACTGGAGAGCTTCAGCGCGCAGCGGCTGCTTGACGGCGCGCCCGGCCTCGGCTTCGCGTTCGCGTTCCTGTGCTTCATCGGCTTTGAGGCGACCGCGATCTTCGGCGAGGAGGCCAAGGACCCCAAGCGCACCGTGAAGCGCGCGACCTACGTCGCGGTCATCCTGATCTCCGTCATCTACATCCTCTCCTCGTGGGCGGGCATCGCGGCGATGGGCGCCGACGAGATCGTCGCCGCGGCTCAGGGAAGCGGCGCCGGCGACATCTGGTACAACCTCTCCACCGGCGAGCTCGGCCCGGTCTTCGGCGTCGTGTACGACTGGCTGTTCATCACGAGCTTCTTCGCCGCCTGGTTCTCCTCGCACAACATGGCGACGCGCTACATCTACGCCTTCGGACGCAACCACCTGCTGCCCGCCGCCCTCGCGAAGACGTCGCCGCGCTTCAAGTCGCCGTACGCCGCCGGCATCCTGCTCACGGCGGTCGGCCTGGTGGTCGTCGTCTGCTACGCGATCTTCGGGCTTGACCCCTATCTGGAGGGCGCGGCGGTCTTCTCCGCCATCGCGGTGTCCGGCATCATCTTCGTCGAGCTGATCGCCGCCATCTCGTTCATCCCCTACTTCGCGCGTCACCGCGGCGAGGAGGGCTTTGAGACCAACCCTTGGGTCACGGTCATCGCGCCGGCGATCGCGAGCCTCGGCCTGCTGTGCGTCCTGGTGCTCGTGCTCGCGAACTTCTCGCTGCTCACGGGCTTTGACAACGTGGTCATGAACAACCTCCCCGTCCTGCTGCTGCTCGTGGGCGTGGTCGGCTTCGTCCACGCGAGCCGCATGGACCGCGACGGCAGGCTCGTGGACCCGATGGACATAGACGTCAACGCGACGGAGGCGTGACGGCGCGGCGCGTCTCGTGGCGCGGCTCGTCCCCGACGCCCCGCGTCTCGTGGCGCGCGCGTGATGTCGCACACGCCCCGACATCGCGCCGCCCGGCATGGGTACAGAAGAGAGGCGGGTCGCCTGCACCGACGCGGGTGGCCCGCCTCTCCCACCTACGAACTACGAACGCGCCCGGCGCGAGGACGGAATACCCATGACTGCAA
>CACZRK010000016.1 GCA_902783515.1 uncultured Coriobacteriaceae bacterium
CGCGGCGCCGATGACGGGGCGGGGGCTCGCTCGGAGGTCTCCCGTTCGTGCAGACATGTGCCGAAAGTGCTCCCGAACGTGCGTGTGCACGAATGGGAGCACTCCGATTCGCGCGAGACTGTCCCGGCGGCCCGCCTAGATGCTCCCGAACGTCGGGATCCGTACCCCGCGCGCGCCGACCGTCTCGACACATGCGGCGCCCAGGGCATGCACGTCTGCCAGTCAAGGCCTTCCCTCAGTGCGCTCCTCTTTTTCCTCTTTTTTACGTGCGAATCTCACTCTAATTTGCGGATACATCTTCCTCTTATTTGCGGAGGAAAATCGCTCTAATTTACTGATGACTTTCCCTCTGTTTTGCGATACAACACTCTTGAGCATGGATGATGGTACCGTGAGAAAGGCATGGGTCATGGAGCAGGGGAAGCTCAAGCCGGACGGGTATCAGGCCCGCATCGCCGATGCGCAGGTGGGTCGCCTCCTCGACACCTTCGGCGCCGTCGAGATCGCCGGGCCGATGTGGTGCGGGAAGACCTGGACGTCCCTGTCGTTCGCCGCGAGCGTCAGCAGGATCGGGCGTGCCGCCGAGCGCTCGCTTGCGAAGGCAGACCCATCGACCGCCCTGCTCGGAGACCAACCGCATGCCATCGACGAGTGGCAGGACGTCCCGGAGATCTGGGACGAGGTCCGCTATCGAGTCGACGAGACGCGCAATCACCCTGGGCAGTTCATCCTCACGGGATCGTCCGAGCCACAGAAGGAGCGGCTGCATCACAGCGGCGCGGGCCGCATCGCAACGTATCGGATGAGCACCATGACGCTCGCCGAGATGGGCGCCTCGTCGGGGACGGTCTCGCTCGCCGGGCTTTTTGACGGCAACTTCACCCCCGTGCTCGCACAGCAGGGGCTGGAGACGTACGCCGGCCACATCTGCAGAGGCGGCTGGCCCGCACTTCTTGAGACGCAGGCCGACGCATGGAACGCCTCAGGTGGCAACAGCTATGTGGAGAACTATCTTGACGCGCTCTTTGAGGTGAGCCTCCCGCGACGCGGCCTTGACGCGGGGGTCGGGCGTCGCGTCGCCCAGTCGCTCGCGCGAAACGTCGGCCAGTCCGCAAAGTACCTCACCATCGCGCAGGATGCCGGAATCACGGCGGCGAGCGACAAGGAGGCCGCTGAGATCGCCTCGAGATACGTATCCGAGCTCGTCCGCCTCTATGTCGTCGAGGAGGTCCCAGGCTGGGACGCTCCCATACGGTCGAAGTCGCGCCTGCGCGTCCGGCCCAAGCGCTACTTCGCGGATCCCTCGATCCCGACGACGCTGCTGGGTGCCTCAAAGGACCGCATCATGAAGGACGGGCAGCTCTTTGGGCTGCTGTTCGAATCGCTCGCGATGCATGACCTGCGCGTCTACGCCTCCGCAGTCCCAGGCGCCACGAGAGACTCCCTGCGGTACTATCGCGACGCGGACGGGCTCGAGGTCGACGCGATCATCGAGCTGGACGACGGGAGATGGGCGGGCATTGAGATCAAGCTCGGGGAGAACAAGGTGCCCGAGGGAATCGCAGGCCTTCGGCGTCTGCAGGACAAGATCGCCCGGAACCCCGCTGCGCGCAATCCCACGCCCTCGTTCTTGGCGGTGCTGGTGGGAGCGGGCGTGGCAGCGCGCCAGGACAGGGACTCCGGCGTGTACGTGATACCGCTTACCTGCCTGGGAGCGTAGGGACCCGGTACGATCTCGCCGGTCAGGCGCCCCTTGGCAGCCCTGCGAGCTGCCGTCGGAGAGCTGGGCGGCGTGGCGGTGCCTAGGCGCATCATGGGCCTCGACAAGGGCACGCATAAGTTTGACGACAGCGACTGCCGCATCGGCGACACCGTGTCGCGGGGCAACCGATCAACGTCGGCAAAGCTTAGCGGAGGCAACGGGCCAGAGATAGAAGCAGACGCCCGGCCGAAGTCGGGCGTCTATCCGATGCTGTGTCTACAAGCACGCCAACTCGTCTCAGCACGCGAACAGAGGGGCTCGTCACGACCCCTTCTGCCCGTATGCGCACGCCACGCCTCACGGCGCCTTACCGATGGCAGACTAGCATTCTGAGCGCAACGCTGACCGCAATCCCATACTGGACGAACGTGTGATGGGGCACAGGGCGTGGGGTGCAGAGCGCGCCGCCAGCACCTGGCGAGCCCGGGACATAAACGCACGCTCGGGAGGGTTTTGCGGAGGCACAGGGACAGTCTTGTGCGAATGGGAGACATCGCGGCGCCGATGACGGGGCGGGGGCTCGCTCGGAGGTCTCCCATTCGTGCAGACATGTGCCGAAAGTGCTCCCGAACGTGCGTCTGTGCGAATGGGAGCACTCCGATTCGTGCGAGACTGTCCCGGCTGCCCGCGCAAACCCTCCCATTTGTGCGAGACTGTCCCGGCAGC
>CACZRK010000017.1 GCA_902783515.1 uncultured Coriobacteriaceae bacterium
AGCTCGCCGGGGAGCTGGCCGAGGGAGTCTGGGCCAAAGTGCACGCGAACCGGGTTGTGATAGGTGAAGGTACCAAGCATGCGCGCTTCTCTTTTCTGATAGTGGGATGGTCGGATTACAGGCTACGTCAGCTCCCTTTGCATATCAAATACCTATAGTGCAAGCAGTAATATGCCTAGAAGGCATTCAAACGGTAGAGGGGCACCATGGAGCTGCGCACACTCAAGTACTTTCTTGCGGTCGTGCAGGAGGGGAGCATCACCAATGCGTCAAGGCGCCTGCACGTGACGCAGCCTACGCTTTCGCGCCAGCTTGCCAACCTTGAGGACGAGCTGGGACGCCAGCTGCTCGCCCGAAGCCGTTCTGGCGTCGAGCCCACCCAGTACGGGGCGATGCTGGCAGACTATGCCGAGACGATCGTCGACCTTGCCGACAAGGCAGAAAGCGACATCAAGCCGCCCACGAAGGCGGTGGCGGGAAGCGTGCGCATCGCGTCCGGCGAGACGGGCGCGATGCGCTTTCTGTCCCAGGCGATGATCCGCGTGCGAAAGAAGTATCCGCAGGTCGACTTCCACATTCACAGCGGCACCTCGTTCGACCTGATGGACGGGATGGTCCGCGGGCAGTACGACTTCATGCTCGAATGCGAGCTGCAGCCCCATGCGGAGATGAACGTGCTCGAGCTGCCGGAGCCGGACGTGTGGGGCGTCATCGTGAGGGGTGACGACCCGCTCGCGCGACTCGGGGGCGTGCGGCCGCGCGACCTGGCGGGAAGGGACCTCATCATCTCTCGGCAGGGCAAGCTGGTCGGGTCGCTGCTCGACTGGCTTGGCGACGCGGTCGGCCGGCTGAACGTCGTCGCCACGTACACCCTCATGATGAACGCGAAGTGGCTCGTGCGGTCAGGCTATGGGATCGCGCTGGGGTTCGACGGGCTCATCACGCCCGGGGGTTCTGACGGGCTGGTGTTTGTGCCGCTGGAGCCACGCGTGGAATCCAAGCACGGGCTGCTATGGCGCAAGACGCTGCCCACCAGGCAGGCGCAGGCCTTCCTGGACGAGCTCGCGTGGTGACGTCGCGCGCGCCATTGACGGGGAGGTCGGGCCCGACGCCGTCGAGCTCGTCACTGCCGCGGTGAAGGATGGGTCCCCGCACGAAAGCGCCACGACGCACGGGTGCCTTATACTGGGATGACGGGCCCGGCAGGCCTTGGTCGGGTGACCGATCGGAAGCATAGGGGAGGAGTCCAATGAAGACCGTCATTCTCAACGGCAGCCCTCGAAAGAACTGGAACACCGCTCAGCTCCTGAAGGAAGCCCAGCGGGGCGCGGAGTCGATCGGCGACGAGGTCGTCTACATCGACCTGTACAGCCTGGACTACAACGGCTGCCGCAGCTGCATGGCGTGCAAGCGCAAGGGGGTCGACGAGCCGTCCAGGTGCCACTTCAAGGACGGGCTCACGCCTGCGCTCGAATCCATACGCACGGCCGACCGGCTGATCACCGGCGCCCCCATCTACTTTGGTGACGTTCCCGGCGGCTTCCGCTCGTTCATCGAGCGCATAGCCTTCCCCGCGCTGTCCTACAGCACCTATGCCAGCACGTTTGCGGGCAAGGTCGACGTCGACATCTTCCTCACCATGAATACCAGCGAGGAGTGGTGGCGGAAAACCACCGAGGCGCGCATCGCCGAAAGCGTCGCCCCGCTGCGCCTGCTCCAAGGCGAGGTGCGCCTGTTCCCCGTGTTTGACACCACGCAGGTGAATGACTATTCGAAGTACGAGATGGCGGCGTTCTCGGAGGAGGCCAAGAGGGCGACTCGCGAGACCGAGTTCCCCAAGGCGCTCGAGCACGCCTTCAAGGTGGGCGCGCGCACCGACCGCTAGATCCGGCGAGGGGCGCGCGCCTGCGCGTCGGCGGCGAGGATGCGCAGACGCATGCGCCCGGGCCGCTCGAACCGGACGCTCCTGCCGTCGTGGGGTAAGGGCACGGCGACGGGAATGCTCATCCGGGGTTCATCTCGGATTCATCTGGGGTTCATCGGACGCGGGTACAAAGAGACGTGAACGAGATGTCATGAGCGGGCTCGCGGCAAGGCGAGCCTCGCGGACGCGCGCCAAGCGCAGAGGAGCATGTGCCATGATCACCGTCACGTTTCTGTCCATCGCCGCCATCGCCGTGCTGTGCGCCGCCTTCGGCATCGTCGCCGACGTGCTGTGCGCCGTCTTCAAGGTGGCCGCGTACATCCTGGCGATCCCGCTCGCGATCGTCGGCGCCATCGTGAGCCTCGTGATCTTCGCGTGGCCGCTCGCGATCGTCGCGATCCCGTTCGTGATCCTGGGCATCGTGATCGGGTGCCTCGCCTCCGGCGGGCGGAAGGGCGGCGTGCGCGCGTAGGCGGCGACGCGCGCCGGTCGGGCCTCCGCCGGCCGATCACCCGCGCCCATCGCGTCGGGGCCGGTCGCGTCGGTCGGCTACGCCAGGCTCCGCGCGGGGCTGAACGGGCATCGTGCGCCTAGGCACTGCCGGTTGCGCGCGGCATGGTGGCAGACGGGCCGCACGCGCGCGAGCGGGACGCCATAGCGCTCGCGCACATACCCGACCGCCTCGTCCAGCGCGACGTAGGCGTTGCGCTTGCAGCAGCGCGGCCCGCCGATCGCGGCCATGCGGCGCAGGCAGCCCGCGACGAAGTCCATGTGACTGCCCCAGGCGTCGCCAGGGGTGACGGGGCCGGTCTCCTCGATGATCGAGAGCGCCGCGCCAACCGACATCGCGGCGCCGTCCGTGCCCCAGTACCCGCACGCGCCGCCGGGCATGCTCAGGCCGCGGCGCATGAGCTCGCGCAGGGCTGCGTCAAGGTCTATCTGGCCGCCCGCGTTGCGAAACGCGGTGAGGACGCACGCGCCGTCCAGCACGTGGTGCTCGGGGCCGTGCATGCGGACGACGTCCAGACTCGCCAGCGCCTCGAACACCTCGACCGGGCTCGCGCTCGTCTGCGTCGCGCATGCCTCCACGATCGACCGCGCGCGCCCCTCCAGTGACAGCTCCCTCTCCGCCATGTCGCCCGCCCTCCCAAGCATCGCACACCGCTGCCGTTCGTGGGCAGTATAGCGTCGCGGCGACGGCGCGCACCAGCTTGACGCGTCCCGCGTCGGCGGTGGTATCGTGGGCGTCAATAGTTGAGATCGTGCGTGTGCGCGGCATGCGGGGCGGGGGCGCGCCCTCGTCGCCGTCCTGTCGCGCGGGGCGCGACAGTCGTCGCCCGCGGCACGTCACGGTGAGCCACGGGAGACCAGCTATATGAAGTCAAGAGGCTACACATAGGTTTCAAGGAAGAATCGGACGTCAGCACAGCAGGCCAAGCAAGCCGC
>CACZRK010000018.1 GCA_902783515.1 uncultured Coriobacteriaceae bacterium
CCCGCACACCCGCGTGGTCTCACGCGACCACGCCCGCGCACCCCGCGCGCGACATCCGAGATGCACGACGGCCGGCGAGTCCCCGACGACGCGCCGGCCGTCGTCGTATGGGGCGACGGCGGCACGGCGGGTGGCTTCTGTCGTCTGCGCGGCGTCAGCACGGCGCGGTTGAGCGCACGGCACCCAACGCGCATAATTGGCGGGACAGCCCGAGACGTGACGCGTCGCCCGCCGCCGGGAGCCGGGGCGCCCCGCGAGACGCCGGCGGGCGACGCGTCAGACCACCAGTGAGAGGATCACCTCATGATCAAGGAGCTCATCCACAACGACGAGGAGTTCCTCGCGAAGCCCGCCGAGCCCGCGACCGCCGAGGACGCCCAGGTCGCGCAGGACCTTCTGGACACCATGAAGGCGCGCGAGAACTGCGCGTGCCTGGCGGCGAACCAGATCGGCTCGACGAAGGCGGTCATCGCGTTCTGCGACGAGAAGGACCGCGTCGTCGTCATGTTCAACCCGAGGGTCAAGGCGGGCATGCGCCCCTACCGCGTGGAGGAGAGCTGCCTGTCGCTGGACGAGCCGCACACGGTGACCCGCTACTTCACGATTCGCGTGGCGTACGAGGAGCTCGTTGACGGCGCGCTGGTCGCGCGCACGCGCCGCTACGAGGACTTCGTGGCGCAGGCGATCCAGCACGCCATCGACCACTGCAACGGTCGGCTCGTGTAGGCAGGGCGGCATGGTCGTCAGGTCGGACCTCATGAAGGCGCACTACAGCGACGTCCTCATGGCGATGTGCGAGACGCGGCGGCTCAGCGAGATCACGGCCTCGGACGTCATCAAGGCGGCGGGGACCGCGCGGCAGACCTTCTACAACCACTTCTCCGACCTGGACGACCTCGTCGGGTACGCGGCGTCGCGCGGGCTGCTGACGGGCGCCCGGCCCGTCTACGACAAGGAGAACCTGCGCGCCACCTACGAGTACGCGCTGGCGCACCGCAGCTTCTTCAACCAGATCCCGTCGCGCATCGGGCCGAACGACTTTCGCGCCGCGACGATCCGGTGGCTGAAGGAGTCCAGCTACCCGCTGTTCATCTCCGACGACATGCCGCAGCGCGAGCGCGACTACCGCAGGGTCCGGCTGGACGTCTACTTCGTCGGCGAGGTGAACGCCATCGTCGACTGGTTCGCCTCGGACATGGCGATGCCGGTCGACACGCTGCTGGACGCGGTGTGGGACTCCGCGCCGGCGTTCATGAAGTCGGTGAGCGCGCAGACGCCCACGAGCATGCCCACGTACCCGCGGTAGGACGGGAGGCAGGGCGCCTCGGGCGCGCGACGCCGTGCCCGAGGCGCCCGAGCGCCCCGCCCGGCATCCGCGCGGACGCTACGAGTGCGTCACGCGGGTGTCGCCGAACGCGTACCCCCAGTCCATCTGCGCGCAGGCGTTACGACCGACGACGCCCTCGCCATGCGCGGGCACGCAGATGATGCCGCCGTCGCCGCCGCGGTCCTCGACGGCCGCCAGCACCCGCGCGACCGCCTCGCCGGGCGTCTGGCCCGCCCAGAGCACGCGCGCGTGCACCTGGTAGCCGGCGACCTCGCGGATGAACGTCTCGCCGGTCCCCGTGCAGGAGACCGCCACCGTCGCCTGGTTGGCGTAGGTGCCCGCGCCGCAGATGGGCGAGTCGCCCACGCGACCGGGCATCTGGTTACTCACGCCGCCGGTCGAGGTGCCCGCGCAGATCGCGCCCGTCGCGTCGCGCGCGACCACGCCGATCGTGCCGTGGCCGGGCCGGTCGTAGCCGCCGTCGGGCAGGCTCTGGAGCTCGTGCAGCTGGTCAAGGCGTCGCTGCGTCACGAAGTAGTCGTTCTCGACCTGCTCGACGCCCCACTCGTCGAGCTGCGCCTTGCGCGGGTCGGCGAACAGCACGTGGCGCGTCTCGTCCATGACGGCGCGCGCCGCGTCGATCGGGTTGCGAACCGTCGTTACGCCGGTGACCGCGCCGGTCGAGCCGTCGCCGCGCACGAGGCACGCGTCCAGCTCCACGCGACCCTCGCTCGTGAGCGCCGCGCCGCGCCCCGCGTTGAACGTCGGGTCGTCCTCCATGACGTGCACCGCGGCGACGACCGCGTCGACCGCGGCGCCCCCGGCGTCCAGGACCGCCATGCCCGCGTCGAGCGCCCGACGGATCGCGGCGCGCGCCTGCTCGTCACGCTCCTCGGGGTACGGGTGGCGGCGCTTGCCCGCCCCGCCGTGGATCACCAGCAGCGGGCCCGTCGCGGCGCCCTCGGTGGTGTAGATGACCGGCTCCTCAGCCATGTTGCCCAGACTCCCTTCTCGCGCCCGGCTCCGCGTCTGACGGCGAGACGCCCGGCGTCAGGTCGATCGTCCCGCCCCTCAGCCCGTCGTCACGTCCGCCCGTCAGCACGCCGTCAAGTCGTCGCAGGTCCCTCTCGACCAGATACGTCACATGGTTCGCGGTGGCGTTGCGCGCCGCCCCGTCAACCCACGGCGCCTCCCAGCGAACGTCAAGCCGCTCGATGTTGCCGCGGCCGTCGGTGCGCCACCACGAGCCGTCGCCCTTGCGGTAGTACTTTGAGCCGTCCGCCAGCACAAGCATGACCTCGTCACGCGCTTGGTCGAACCACCCCGGTCCATCCTTCACCGCAGGCACAAACATGCGTCCTCCCCTCGTCAGCCAACCGTCGTCGTCAGTCCGTTCGGTCAGGCCGGCGCCGTCAAACGACGTGCGCAGGACCCGTCATGTGGAGCAGAGCATCTCACATCCGGTGGCGCGCGCCTGATGACGCATAGACAACGCACGATCCCTCCCCGCCGTCAGACAAGCCGCGCGGCGGGGATGACGGGAGACCAGCTATATGAAGTCAAGAGGCTACACATAGGTTTCAAGGAAGAATCGGACGTCAGCACAGCAGGCCAAGCAAGCCGC
>CACZRK010000019.1 GCA_902783515.1 uncultured Coriobacteriaceae bacterium
GACACCACCTACACGGGCCTTGCCAAGAACCAGTGGGGCTGGTGGTACGTCAAGAACGGCAAGCTGGACACCACCTACACGGGCCTTGCCAAGAACCAGTGGGGCTGGTGGTACGTCAAGAACGGCAAGCTGGACACCACCTACACGGGCGTGGGCAAGAACCAGTGGGGCTGGTGGTACGTCAAGAACGGCAGGGTGGACACGTCGTACAAAGTGAGTTGGGACACGACGCGGAATCGCTGGGTCGCTCGTAAAGGCACCTCAGTGATCATGCTCTAAGCAGTAGCCTGATCGAGGGCGGGGGGCGTCGCAAGGATCTTTCACGATGCGCACCCCCCGCCCCTCTCGTCGGACACGCGGCGTCGCCACGACGCCAGCGCTCCTCATGAGGCGCACCACGATCGTCCTCGGAGAGTGATGTGTGTCAGGCACTCCGGCTGATACATTCACCCGTTCTTTGACTCGACCGTGGGTGCTTCGTCCGGTAGGCGTGTTCGAGGAGGCTCGTCGCGAGGTAGGCGGGTCGACTTGCCTTGGAGAGCAGCCTCAGACGCGCCTTGCCAGTGACGCCCCGCTTGGTGGCGTATGTGACGAGCGAGGGGTCGTTCGCATGGTGGCGTGCGAAGGCGGCGAGACGGCGCATCTGGGGGGCGCGATCGCTCGCGGCGAGTGCGCGATTCCGCCAGGCGATCTTCCAAACTGCTTCCATGGCTCGGACGACGCCAAGGGCCATCTTCCCCTCGCATTCCGGGTACGCGTCTGCGAGCGCCTCGTAGCGGTCAAGAAACGCGATGGCGCAGTCAAGCTGCTGCTCGAGGCGAGGGAGATGGACGATGCTACCGTCACGCATGCGGTAGTGGTAGCCGACCCATGGCGACAGCGTGACGCTGTGGGCCTGCGCGAAGACGCGCCATGTGGTGGGGATGTCCTCGTACGCCTTTCCGAGGGGAAATCGCACGCCGTCCCACAGCCGCGTCCGATAGAGCTTGTTCCAGACGTAGTTCTGCACGATCTCATCGCGCAGCAGCAGCCTCATCGCGGGACGCTGCGACAACGTGACCGCATGGGGGACGCTCGGCGCGTCAGTGCTTCCCTCCGTGGCGGAGACATAGCTGAAGTTGCACACTGCGATGTCGGAGTCGTTGTCTTGGAGCAGCGTGAGCAGTGTTTCAAACATCTCGGGCTCGACCCAGTCGTCCGCGTCGACGAATCCTACGAAGGGGCTTGCCACGATGTCGAGCCCGGCGTTGCGCGCATCCGAAAGCCCGCCGTTGGCCTTGTGGACGACGCGCACGCGCGCGTCCCTCGCCGCGTAGCCGTCGCAGATGGCGGGGCACTCGTCGGTTGAGCCGTCGTCCACAAGAATGACGTCCAGGTCTTTGTGCGTCTGCGCAAGGATGCTGTCGACGCAGGTTCGCAGGTACGCTTCAACGTTGTAGATGGGAACGATGACGCTGATCGTGACGCCATTCGCTGCTCTCATGGGCAATACCATTGTCTGTCCTATTGTTATAGGTAACGAATGCAAGAATAGTATCTATATTGATCAAAAATAATATTTCTATCAATATAACAATGTGCTGTCCGATCCCATCAGCGCACGCGCTGATCATAAAACGGCAAAGCAGCCATACGTTGATGCGCAAATATTATAAAGTGTACGATAAGAATTCGTAAAGTCGGTGTATGCCAGCGAGGAAAGCCTGGGTATCAGCATGAGAAAAGTGATCACGTACGGTACGTTCGACCTGCTTCATTACGGTCACATCAACTTGCTGCGTCGCGCCAAGGCGCTTGGCGACTATCTCATCGTTGCCCTCTCCACTGACGAGTTCAACTGGAACAGCAAGCACAAGCGGTGTTACTTCTCCTACGAGCAGCGCAAGCAGCTCCTTGAGGCCATCCGATACGTCGACCTGGTCATCCCCGAGGACAACTGGGAGCAGAAGGTGCACGACGTGCAGGAGTATAGGGTCGATACGTTCGTGATGGGCGACGACTGGCAGGGCAAGTTTGACTTTCTCAAAGACTTTTGCGAGGTCGTCTATCTCCCTCGGACACCCGAGATCTCTACGACGCGCATCAAGAGCGAGCTGAGCGAGAAGTTTGGCCCGCAGGCCGCCTCGAATTGCGCGGGTGAGAGATAAGTCATGGAACTCAGCCGCACCGACCCGTTGATTAGCGTCATCGTCCCTGTGTATGAAACGCAGCCGTACCTCAGGCGCTGCGTCGACAGCATCCTGGCGCAAACATACGAGAACCTTGAGGTCATTCTTGTGGACGACGGCTCAACCGACGAGTGCCCCGCCATCTGCGACGACTACGCGGCGAGGGACGCGCGCGTGCGCGTCGTCCACAAGGCCAACGGCGGGCTTTCGGATGCGCGCAACGCCGGCTTGGAGATTATGACGGGCGAGTACGTCGGGTTTGTCGACTCAGACGACTGGATCGATCGCGACATGTACGCGTACCTGCTCCGGAGCATGTCCGGGACGGACGCGGGCATCGCGTGCTGTGACGTCTATTATGTTTCACAATACAAAATAAAGTATAAATATAACCATACAGATACAGTCTATGATAAAGAGACAGCACTCAATGATCTCTTCTTTGATAAGAGAGAGAACTATGCGTGGAACAAGCTCTATCGAGCAGGGCTATGGCGCGACGTTCGCTTTCCGAAGGGGTTGAACTTCGAGGACCTCGTCACCATCTACAAGACCTTCGAGCGGACCAGCAACGTGATGTACCTGCGGGAGCCGAAGTATTACTACGTGAGCAGACCGGACAGCATCTCGGGTACTAAGGACTATCGTTTCAGACGCGACATCTTCCGCGCGGTCATCACGAGGTATCACGATGTCGCCCCGCGCATGCCTCAGTACAAGCCGGCCCTGTTCCGTCGCGTCCGTAACTGGTATATTCACGAGCTTTGCCGTGATTTCAAGAACAGCCCGCAGAACGATCCTATCAGTATGAAACTACTTGATATCCTTGCTCCCTTTGTTGCTGAAGTGAAGGACGATATCGCCGACATCCTCAACTTTGAGCCGCTTGAGCGCAGGAAGCTTGACGCCTTCGCGCGGGGGACGCGCGAGGGGTGCCTTGAGTCGCTTGCGTGTCACGACCTCATGTGGAAACGGCGTAATGCAAAGAAGAAATAATTCTTATTTTATAAAGTAAACGTAATTCATAGGTACATGAGATGGAATCGATGATGACTGTCAACAATATGCCAGATGCACATGACGACGGAACGCCGATCGTAACGTCCGCCCGCCCGAAGGTCAGCATCATCGTGCCCATCTATGGCGTCGAGCTCTACCTGCGCGACTGCGTGCGCACGCTGCGGGCGCAGACGCTTCGGGACATAGAGATCATCCTCGTTGACGACGGCTCGCCTGACGGCTGCCCGCAGATCTGCGACGAGATCGCGGCCGAGGACGAGCGCGTGCGCGTCATCCACAAGCCGAACGGGGGGCTCTCCGACGCGCGCAACGCGGGGATCGACGTGGCTCGCGGTGAGTACCTTGGCTTCGTCGACCCCGACGACTGGGTCAGGGAGGACATGTACGAGTACCTCTACGACGGCGCGCGCGAGTACGACGCGGACGTCGTCGTGTGCGAGTACTTCAACGTGAGCGAGAAGAACGCCGAGGCGACCTATCGTCCTGCCGTGCGCAGGTTTGCGGGCTCAATGGCCCTGCGGGCGCTGCTGCTGCTCAAGGTCGGCAACTACGCGTGGAACAAGATCTACCGGCGAAGCCTGTGGGAGGATGGCGTCCGCTATCCCGTGGGGAAAAAGTACGAGGACGTTCAGACGACGTACCGGTTGTTCGAGGAGGCCAACCTCGTCGTCGCGCTTCCGGAGGCGAAGTACTACTATCGCCGTCACGAGCAGAGCATCACGGGACAGAAGACCGTCGAGAATGACGGCCAGTGCGTCCAGTCGCGCATCGTGCGCTTCGAGGCGCTGGAGCAGCGCGTCGAAGCGTGGCCAGACGTTCGCGATTTCATGCTGAAGGAGATTCTCGCGTACGCGAAGCAGTTCAGGGACACTGTCGGTCGTCGCCCGCAGGCGGAGTTCGACGCGAGCCCTGACCTCGTGCGTCAGGTCTCGTCGTTCCTGGCGCGTCATCGCGACGAGTACGTCGCGCTCAACGGGTGGGGCCGGCTCGGTCGCATGGCATTTGACGGGATGACGAGGGAGGATCGCGCCTCCTGGGTGCGATCGATCAAGGTGAGCGGCCTCATTGCAAAGAAGGCAGAGCTTGATGAGCAGCGGCGGCGCCGAAAGAGCGACGCGACGCAGAAAAGCGCGCAGCGGCATACCTATTATGACGCGTACTACGAGGAGTATCGATCGCTTCCGATCGACCAGAACGTTGCATTCGTCGAGTCGCGCGGGGGTGAGGACCTCGCGGGCAACATGTATTGCATCGCGTCCGACCTGTGCAGACGTGGCATGCGCGTGCAGCTCTCCGTGGCGCGGGGGAGCGAGGGGAAGGTCGACGCGATCCTCGGAAGCGGGGCGTTCCCCGGCCTCACGAAGGTCGAGAAGGACACGGAGGCGTACTTCCGTGCCATTGCGACGGCAAAGTACCTGTTCAACGACATGGTCTATCCCGACGTCGTCGTCAAACGGCCTGGTCAGGTCTTCGTGAACACGTGGCATGGCACGCCGCTCAAGAACCTGGAGTTTGACGTTCGCAAGGAGCGGCATGCGATGGGCGGTGGCACCCGAGGGTTCCTGCAGTGCGACTACCTCGCCGTCCCGAGCATGTACCTGGCAGACCGGCTACTTGGCGCGAGTCAAATCGATCAGATCTACCGGGGCAGGATCGCCTGCTGCGGATATCCGCGCAACGCGGTGTTCTTTGACGTGGCCGAACGCGAGAAGGTCCGTCGCGCGATGGGCGTGCAGGACAAGGAGGTCTTCGCGTACATGCCGACGTGGCGCGGCACGTTTGAGGGCCATGTCGACGTGACGGGGGAGTATGCGACGCAGGCGATTCTTGACTTCTTTGAGAGGACGCTACGCGACAACCAAGTGATGTATGTCAAGCTCCACAATTTTGCCGTTCAGTCGGTAAGCTACGATGACTACCGGCATGTGCGCCCGTTCGACCCGCGATTTGACGCATACGCGGTGCTGAACGCCGCCGACTGCCTGATCACCGACTACTCGAGCGTCTTCTTTGACTATGCGAGCTGCGGCGGCAAGGTCGTCCTGTTCACATATGATCGGGCGGAGTACCTCAGGGAGCGCGGGCTCTACATTGACCTTGACGAGCTGCCCTTCCCAAAGGCGGACACCTATCGGCAGCTCGCGGGCGAGCTCAATCTCGTCAAGTCCTACGACGACGCGGACTTCCTGCGAACGTACTGCACGTTTGATCGCCCGGACTCGACGGACACCCTGCTGAGGCTGGTCATCGATGGCGAGGACAGCTGCGCGATTGCCAAGGCGACGCCAAACGGCAAGCGCAACGTCCTGCTGTACGACGCGAGCTACTATCTGCACGACGCGCTTCCCGAGGAGGTCGAGGAGCTCCTGACGGGACTGGACACCTCCGAGGCCAACTACTACTACGGCTTCCGCCAGTGGGCGCTCAAGCGCACGCCGAAGTACCTGCAGCGGCTTCCCGAGGCGATCCGTCTTTATGCGCTTCCCGAGAACACGCGCATGACGTCTCGCGAGCAGGCTGAGGCGCGGCGCGGCGGCGGTCGACTCCCGGCGTCGTACGTGGAGCGGGAGACGCAGCGGCTGTTCTTTGGCAATCCCTTTGACGAAGTGCGCGTGGTCTTCCCGAATGAGTATGACCCCTATGTGGATCTGTTGCGACAGCTGCCGAACTATCGGTCGTAGACGTCCGCCGCGCCCTCGAAAGGGGCTTTGCCCTCACAAGGCATCTGCGCGTGGCGCGTGACTGCCATGCGCTTTACGCGTCGTGTCTTCGGCGGCTGAAAGGCGTTCTGGCCGATTGGTATACTGGCGTGACGATTCGCATCAACATGTTCGACGCGGCCGTGGCATGGGACGCCGCTCTGACGGCGTGCGGCGCGCGATGCCGGCGCCTTGGCCCTGTTCCGAGGCTTGTTGCAAGGGAGCGCCGTGGGGCGACACACGATGGTTCAGACACTGCGCGAGCACAGCTTTCTCTTCACCGAGCTCGTCGCCCGCGACTTCAAGAAGAAGTACAAGCGCACGCTGCTCGGCATGCTGTGGAGCGTGCTCAGCCCCCTGCTGACGCTGCTGGTCATGAAGATCATCTTCACGCAGTTCTTCGGCTCGGGGATGGAGCACTACACCACGTACTTGTTCTGCGGCAACCTCGTGTACAGCTACTTCAACGAGTCAACGAGCCAGGGCATGAGCTCGCTCACCTCGAACGCGGGCATCTTCACGAAGGTCAACGTGCCGAAGTACCTGTTCCTGCTGTCCAAGAACGTGCAGACCCTCATCAACTTCGGCATCACCCTGTGCGTGTTCTTCCTGTTCTGCATGCTTGACGGCATCACGTTCACCTGGCAGTTCTTCCTGCTGCTGTTCCCCATCACCTGCCTGATGGCCTTCAACGTCGGCGTCGGCCTGATCCTGTCGGCGCTGTTCGTGTTCTTCAAGGACATCCAGTATCTGTGGAGCGTCTTCACGATGCTGCTCATGTACATGTCCGCGATCTTCTACACCACGTCCGGGTACTCGCACATCTTCCAGCAGCTCTTCTACGTCAACCCCGTGTACTGCTACATCACGTACTTTCGCCAGATCGTAATCGACGGGATGCTGCCCTCGCCGGGGCTGCACGCGCTGTGCGTCGGGTACGCGTTGCTGGCGCTGGGCGTCGGCGCCCTGATTTACAAGAAGAAGAACCACGACTTCCTCTATTACGTGTAAGGGCCTGCCATGCCACCGATCATCGCGTGCCACGACGTCTCGATCCGCTACATCACCGGTGACTTCAAGGACATCGGGATCAAGGAGTACCTCATCCGTCACCTGACGCACAACTATCACGTGACGGAGTTCTGGGCCGATCGCCACGTGACCTTCGAGCTTGAGCCTGGCGACATGCTGGGCATCATCGGCTCAAACGGTGCAGGCAAGTCCACGCTGCTCAAGGCCATCAGCGGCATCATGGCGCCCACCGAGGGCTACTGCGAGTGCAATGGCAAGATCTCGGCGCTGCTCGAGCTGGGCAGCGGCTTTGACGGCGACCTGACGGTGCGCGAGAACACCTACCTGCGTGCCGCGATGCTCGGGTACAGCCGCGACTTCGTGGAGAGCGCCTACGACTCGATCATCGAGTTCGCCGAGCTGCAGGACTTTCAGGAGCGACCGTTCAAGCAGCTCTCCAGTGGCATGAAGAGCCGTCTGGCGTTCTCCATCGCAAGCTTGGTCAAACCCGAGATCCTCATTTTGGACGAGGTCCTGTCGGTCGGCGACGGCGCCTTCCGCAAGAAGAGCGAAGCCAAGATGCGGGAGATCATCGGCGGCGGCGCCACCACCATCCTCGTGAGTCACTCGCTCGGCCAGGTCCGCAGCATGTCCAACAAGATCCTGTGGCTCGACCACGGCAGGCAGGTGGCGTTTGGCGACAACGTCAAGGGGCTGTGCGACGCGTATCAGACGTACCTTGACACGAAGCACCTGCCGACCGCCGAGGAGCTCCCGCCCCTGAACGTGGCGGCGTCTGCGTCGGAGCCGGCGGACGGAAAGGGACGGGCGGAAGTCTCCGACGCACCGGGCTCTGCGGAACGAGACGTCATAGACGTGGGGCGTGCGTCTCAGGGAGCTGACGCCGGCGCCGTCTCGACGAAGGAGAAGAGGATCCCCTTCGCGCAGCGTCTGCGCAGCATGCCGCGCGCGCTCAAGATCACGTTCATCGCCGTGCTGCTGCTCACCGTCGTCATCGCCGCGAGCGAGGCACGCCTGCCTGCGAAGGTTCAGGCGCTGCCTCAGACCGCCCAGCGAGTGCTCTATCGCGACGATACCACGGGCGTGGGTGTGTACCTGTGGGAGAGCAAGCTCTACGTCTTCGTGCCGCGGGAGATGGTCGAGCAGTCCGGTGGTGACATGACCTTCTACCTGAGCGTCGTGGACTCGCATGGCTATCGGATGTCTGACACGTTTGATGTCGACAAGCTCGCGAACAGCCGCTTCTCGACTGACAGCACAGAGGTTCTGGTCGTGCCGATGGGCCGGTATCCGGGCTACATGCACGTACTGTTCGGGCAGCTCGCGGACGGTGCCTCTGCCGATCAGGTAAACGAGGACGACAGGGAACGGCTTCTCGTCTGGAGCGGCGTCTACGACAAGGCGAAGGACGTCGGCCGGACAATTGCGTGAGACGGCGCAGAATTGCGTGAACGACGTTCGCACGATCGCAGACGATCGTCGGACGGACAAGGCCCATGTTCCGACCGGTGAGATGCGCCATACGAGTCCGACCTGACAGGCTTCGATCGGCAGATGAGCCTCCGAGTCCGGGGTGGGGTTTACATGAGAGTGTGAACTCATGCACCGGCACACTCTTTCTTGAGGCTTTTGCTCGAAAGACCAGCTATCTGAAGTCAAGCCCAAGAGGCTGACTTTTCGATAGGGACCTTGAGAGCCGGATATGGGATAAGGGGCGCGTCA
>CACZRK010000020.1 GCA_902783515.1 uncultured Coriobacteriaceae bacterium
GCCGTCCGCGCCGGCCTCGCGAGGGGCGTCGTCTGCCGCGGCGCCGGGTGCGGGCGTCGCGGTCTCGCCCGTCCCACTCGCCTCGCGACGCGCGGCGTCCTCCTCGCTGATCTGCCGCGCGATGCGCTCGGCCGACGCGAGGAAGTCCGCGCGCTCCTCCTCGCTCATCAGCTCCAGGCGCGTCCGCAGCACCGCGTCGCGCGTCTCGTGCGTCGCGTCGGTCACGTGGCGCGTCAGCTCGCGGTTCAGGTCGCGTCCCCGCGAGACGACCGTCTGGCCCTGCTCGGCGAGCCTCGTCACGACCTCCCCGGTCTTCTCCGCCGTGATCGAGACGGCGCCGACGCCCGCCAGGAACAGCGTGCGCAGTCCGTCCAGGCCCGTCGATTTCCCTGTCGCCATGATGACCTGCCTCTCCACGCGACGTCGTCGGCCGCCTCCGGCTGGCACGCGCCCGCCGGAGGCGCCCGCGCCGCCTCGCCCGTCGATCGGTTCCTGCGTTTCTTATGCCCATTTCGCCGCGCCCGCCGGCGCTCCGCGCGCGATCCGAACGCAAGCGGCCCCGTCGTCCCGCGATCGGGGCAGACGGGGCCGGACGTCCGTCATGCGCACGCGCGGTCGCCGCCGTCAGGCGGCACCGACGCGTCAGTCAGGGTCAGGCGCTACAGGACGCGCAGCGAGACCTCCTTGAGCTGCTTGCCCGTCACCTCGGACGGCGCGCCGCTCATGAGCTCGGAGCCGGAGGACGTCTTCGGGAACGCGATGACGTCGCGAATCGACTTGGAGCCGGAGAGCAGCATGCAGGCGCGGTCCAGGCCCATGGCGAAGCCGCCGTGGGTCGGGGCGCCGTACTGCAGCGCCTCGATGAGGAAGCCGAACTGGGCGCGTGCGCGCTCCTCGGTAAAGCCCATCGCCTTCAGGACGCGCATCTGCAGCTCGGCGTCGTGGATACGGATCGTGCCGCCGCCGACCTCGTAGCCGTCCATGACGAAGTCGTAGGAGTAGGAGCCGACCTTCAGCGGGTCGGTCTCGATGAGCGACAGGTCGCCCTTCGGCATCGTGAACGCGTGGTGCTCGGCGCTGATGCGGTGCTCCTCCTCGTCGTACTTGAACATCGGGAAGTCCACGACCCACAGGAAGTCGTGGCCCGTGCGCTCGACGTGCAGCGCGTCGGCCATGTGCTGACGCATGCCGCCCAGGATCTCGTCGGCCTTCTTGCGGCCGGTCGCGGCGAACATTACGAGGTCGCCGGGCTCGACCTCGGCGATCTGACGGAGCTGCGCCATCTCCTCGTCGGAGAAGAACTTCACGATCGGCGAGTTCACGCTGCCGTCGGGCCTGAAGGCGATCCAGGCGAGGCCCTTCGCGCCGAACGTGGAGGCGACGCCCTCCAGCTTGTCGATCTCGCCGCGGCTCCAGGCGCCCGCGCCCTTGGCGTTCAGGCACTTGACGACCTCGCCCTCGGTGTTCGCGGCGGAGGCAAAGACCTTGAACTTCGAGTCGCGGAACACGTCCGTCACGTCGTGCAGGAACATCTCGTAGCGGGTGTCGGGCTTGTCGCTGCCGTAGGTGTCCATGGCCTCCCAGTAGGGCATGCGGCGCAGCGGCGCGGGGAAGTCCACGCCCATCTTGCCGAAGGCCTCGGTGAAGACCTCCTCCATCGTGTCCAGCACGTCGTCCATGGTCACGAACGACATCTCCAGGTCCACCTGCGTGAACTCGGGCTGACGGTCGGCGCGCAGGTCCTCGTCGCGGAAGCACCGGGCCACCTGGTAGTAGCGCTCCACGCCGGCGACCATCAGCAGCTGCTTGAGCAGCTGGGGCGACTGCGGCAGGGCGTAGAAGTGGCCGGGCTGCTGGCGGGACGGGACGATGAAGTCGCGCGCGCCCTCGGGGGTGGACTTCGTCAGGTAGGGCGTCTCGACCTCCATGAAGCCGCGCGCGTGCAGCGCCTCGCGCATGGCCCAGGTGAACTGGTCGCGGATCTTCAGGTTTGCGAGCATCTCGGGACGGCGCAGGTCCAGGTAGCGATAGCGCAGGCGCGTGTCCTCGCTCGTCTCGATGCCGTTCTCTATCGAGAAGGGCGGGGTCTTGGCCTTGTTGATGACCTTCACGTCGTGGATGAGGACCTCCACCTCGCCGGTCGGCATGTTGGGGTTCTCGGTGTCGTCCGGGCGGCGGCGGACGACGCCGGTGACCTGGATCGGCCACTCCGGGCGGATGGTCTCGGCCTCGTGGAACGCCTCGGCGCCGGAGAGCTCCGGATCAAACGTGCACTGGGTGAGGCCCTCGCGGTCGCGCAGGTCGACGAAGATCAGGCCGCCATGGTCGCGACGATGCTGCACCCATCCGTCAAGGGTGACCGTCTCGCCGATGTTCTCGGCGCGCAGCTCACCGCAGGTGTGGTCATGGGTGCTGTGCTGGTTGAGCACGCTGGTCATAAAGCGACAGCTCCTTTGTTGGGTCTCGTGTGTTACGACGCCGTCGGCACGGGCGCGCGGGCGGCACCGACGTCGGGGCGGACGCCCTCGGCGCACAGGTCAAGGCATACGGCTTTGCATGATACCGCCGCCCGGCGACCGCGCGGCGCACCGCGTTTGATGTTTACGTGTTCTTCAGGGCGATCGTGGACATGATGGAGGCGGCCCGCTCGCACGCGTCGCACGCCTTCTCCATGTGCGAGTACATGCTGTTCCAGCCGAGCAGGTACGCGACGGGGGCGTCCGCGTGGTTCACGAACAGGTCGCGCTTCGCCTCCATGTACCGCTCGTCGCCCTCGCTCTCGCGCGCGTGCACGTCGGCGATGAGGCGGCCCAGCTTCTTGGGCTTCTTGAACTCGTCAAAGGCCTTCACGGCGGCGCGCAGCGCGACGGTCGCCGCGTTGAGGGTCCCCACCATCGCGACGGCGCCGGGGTGCAGCTCGTGCAGGTCGTACATGTACAGGTGCTGCACGATCTCGTCGATGCCGTCCATCACGTCGTCCAGGCACTGCGCCAGCTCGGAGACGTCCTCGCGGTCGATCGGCGGCATGAACTCCACGGCGAGGTGCGTGATGATGTCGTGGGTGACCTCGTCGCAGGCGTTCTCGATCGCGTGGATGGCCGTGAGCTGCTCCTGCGCCCACCCCTCGTCCTGCGGTCGGAAGTCGTTGACGAGCGCGACGAGCCTGGCAGACCCCTCGCACGCGCAGTCCATCTGGCGGACGAAGCCGTCAAAGTAGTCGAACTTGCCCTTGCTGCCCATCTGCCGCATCTCCCGTCGCCGTGTCCGCCATGTCGCGCACAACCCCCGGCGCGTAGCGTACCCCAAACGGACCGCGGTGGGGCGCGGCGCGTGACACTGCGGGGGAAATGTGAACGGCGGGCGGGCGTGGGCGCGCAACGGGCATACTGTGCGTACGAGCCCGCGGCGCGACCCGCGCGAGCGGGCGACCCATCCGACGCGCGTCAGAAAGGCAAGGCACCCATGTCAGCTTCCCCGCAGCACGCCTCGGGCGAGGGCCCCCGCGTCCCCGCCGTCGGCGACCGTCTGCACGGCTTCGTCGTCCAGAGGGTCGAGGATCTGCCCGAGATCGACGGCAAGGCGGTCGTCATGCGCCACGAGGCGGCGGGCACGCCGCTGCTGTGGCTCGCCAACGACGACGCGAACAAGTCGTTCGCGATCGCCTTCAAGACGCCGCCCGCCGACGACACCGGCGTGTTCCACATCCTGGAGCACTCGGTGCTGTGCGGCAGCGACCGCTACCCCGTGAAGGAGCCCTTCGTCAACCTGCTCAAGACGTCCATGCAGACGTTCCTGAACGCGCTGACGTTCGCGGACAAGACCATGTACCCCGTCGCGAGCACGAACGAGCAGGACCTGCTCAACCTCATGGACGTGTACATGGACGCCGTGCTCCACCCCTGCCTCTACCACAAGCCCACGGTCTTTGAGCAGGAGGGCTGGCACCTGGAGCTGGACGACCCGGACGGCGCGCTGCGCTACAACGGCGTCGTGCTCAACGAGATGAAGGGCGCCCTGTCCGACCCCGACGACTTCGCGCTGCAGGCCCTGAACCGCGCGCTGTTCCCCGACACGGCCTACGGCTTTGAGAGCGGCGGCAACCCCCGCGCGATCCCCACGCTCACCTACGAGTCGTACGTGGACACGCACCGCCGCCACTACAACGCCCGCAACGCCCGGATCGTGCTCTACGGCGACCTTGACGTCGCCCGCGAGCTCGCCCTGCTGGACGAGCGCTACCTGCGCGACGCCGCGGAGCCCGCCGGCGAGCCCAACCCCCTCGCGCTGCAGGCGCCCGTCGTGAACCTCGGCGCGACCTGCACCATGGACACGACGCCGGACAACGCCTGCGTCATGCTCGGCTACGTCGTGGGCACCTACGCGCAGCGCCGCGAGGTGCTCGCCGCCGACGTGCTCGTGGACGCCCTCATGGGCTCCAACGAGGCGCCCCTCAAGAAGCGCCTGCTGGACGCCGGCCTGGGCAGCGACGTGGACGCCTTCCTCTACGACGGCCTGCTGCAGCCCTACGTCGTCTTTGAGCTGCGCGGCGCGCGCCCGGGGGTGGGCGACGCGTTCCGCGAGGCGCTGGAGGGCGCGGTCGCCGAGCTCGTGCGCGACGGCATCCCGCGCGCGGCGCTGGAGGCGTCGCTCGAGTCGCTCTCGTTCGAGCTGCGCGAGCGCGACTACGGCTACGCGGACGGGGTGGCGCTCGCCGTGCACGCGATGAACGGCTGGCTGTACGACGACGAGATGCCCGTGGACTACCTGCGCTACGAGGACGACCTCACCGCCCTGCGCCAGACGCGCTTCGAGGACGCGCTTGACCGCCTCGTCACCCGCTGCGCCCACAAGGCGCAGGTGACGCTCGTCCCCTCCTCCGACGAGGCCAGCTCGCCCGCCGCGCAGGAGGCCGCCGAGCTCGCCCGCCGCAAGGCGGCGATGACGCCCGCGCAGGTCGCCCGGACGATCGAGCACACCCGCGAGCTGCACGCGCTGCAGGCGGCGCCCGACACGCCCGAGCAGCTCGCCACGCTGCCGCGCCTCGGCCGCGAGGACATCGGTCCCGCGCCGCACGACCCGGCGTTCGAGCTGGTGGACGGCGCGACCGTCCCCTACGTCTACCACGCCGTGCCCACGCGCCGCATCGACTACGTGCAGCACTACTTTGACCTGTCGCACCTGTCCTACGACGAGCTGCCCGCGGTCACGCTGCTCGGCTCGCTGCTCGGCAAGCTCGGCACCGCCCGGCACGACGCGTCCGAGCTGGACACGCTGCTCGAGGCCCGCCTCGGTCGCCTGACCTTCGGCGCCGCGGTCCACCTTGACGAGGCGACCGGCGAGCCCGTGGCGCGCATGGCGGTGGGCACGAGCGCCATCGAGGAGAACCTGGACAGCCTCGTGGACCTGCCCTCCGAGGTCTGGTCCTCGACCGACTTCACCGACCTCGCGCGCATTCGGACGATCCTTGAGCAGCAGCGCCTGAACCTCGAGCAGGGCTTCGCCGCGAGCGGCCACACCTACGCGCTCGGCCGCGCCCTCACCTACGTCTCCCCCCTGCACCGGCTCGCCCAGCGCTTCGGGGGGATCGACTACTACCGCTACGTCCGCGACCTGCTCGACCACTTTGACGAGCGCGCGGCCGACCTGCCCGCCCGGCTCGCCGACCTCGCGGCGCGCGTCTTCGTCCGCGAGGGCGCGCTGTCCAGCTTCGCCGGGACGCGCGGCGACTGCGACCGCTTCTGGGCGCACGCCGACGAGGGCGGCCTCGCCCTGGGCAGCCTGTCCGCCGAGGAGCGCGGGCGGCGCCTGGTGATCCCCGCGCCCACCGTGGCCAACGAGGCCTTCGTCGTGCCGACCGACGTCTGCTTCGTCGCGAAGGCCGACGACGCCGCCCACGCGCAGGTGCGCTACAGTGGCGCCTGGGAGGTCGCCTCGCGCGCGCTCAGCTATGGCTACCTCTGGGACGAGGTCCGCGTGCAGGGGGGCGCCTATGGGTGCGGCTTCCGCGTGCGCCCCGACGGCTGCGTGGGCTACTACACGTACCGCGACGCGCACCTGGACGAGACCCTGGCGCGCCTGGATGCGGCCGGCGGCTGGCTCGCGTCCTTCGCGCCGACCGAGTCCGAGCTCACCGGCTACGTGGTCAGCACCGTCGCGGGGCACGACGCGCCGCTGCGCCCCCGCGCCGTCGCCATCCGGCAGGACGCCGACGTGCTGACGCACCGCGACCCCGCCTGGCGCGACCGCGTCCGCCAGGAGGAGCTGGACTGCCGGGCCGAGCAGCTGCGCGCGCTCGCCCCGGCGCTGGACAGGCTCGCCGCGCGTGACGCGGTGTGCGTGTTCGGCAGCAGGCAGATCATCGAGTCCGCCAAGACGCGGCTCGACGTCGTGGACCTGCTCGGGTAGAGCGCCGCGGCGCGAGGGCGCGCGGAACGCGCGACGGCGCCGCCGCCCGGGACCACCCGGGGCGACGGCGCCGTCTTCGCGTCATGCGTCTCGCCACTCGATCATGCGACCCGCGGCCGGGCGTCCCCTGCCGGAGGCGCGGCCGACGACGCTAGCCCAGCATCTCCTCGATGCGCGCCATGGCCTCCTCGACGTCAGGGCGCTGGCCGAACGCCGACAGGCGCAGCCTGCCCTCGCCCGCCGGGCCGAAGCCCACGCCGGGCGTGCCGACGACCTGGGCGCGCTCGAGCAGCTGGTCAAAGAAGTCCCACGAGCTCATGCCGTTCGGGCACGCCATCCACACGTACGGCGAGTTGCTCGCGCCCGTGTACGAGATGCCCAGGCGGTCGAGGCCCCGCGCGATGACCGCGGCGTTGCCGAGGTAGTAGTCCACCTGCGCGCGGGTCTGCTGACGGCCGAGCGGCGACAAGGCCGCCTCCGCGGCGCGCTGCACGATGTAGGGGACGCCGTTGAACTTCGTGTTCTGGCGGCGGCGCCACATCTGGTTCAGGTCCGCGTCGCCCGCGACGGTCAGCGTCTTGGGGACGATCGTGAAGCCGCAGCGCACGCCCGTGAACCCAGCCATCTTGGAGAACGACGAGATCTCGACCGCGCAGCGCTCGGCGCCGTCGATCTCGTAGATCGTGTGGGGCAGGCCGTCGGTCCGGATGAACGCCTCGTAGGCGGAGTCAAAGATGATGAGCGCCTGGTGGTCAAGGGCGTACATGACCCACGCGGAGAGCGTCTCGGCGTCGTACACCGCGCCCGTCGGGTTGTTCGGCGAGCAGATGTAGACCAGGTCCGCGTCAATGTCGTCGTCGGGCCTGGCGAGGTAGCCCGTCTCGGGCGAGCCGTGCACGTAGGTGATCGTGTGCCCGCTCATGATGTTCGTGTCTATGTAGGCGGGGTACACCGGGTCCGGGATCAGCGCGACCGTGTCGGGCCCGGTGACGTCCAGGAAGTTCCCCAGGTCGCTCTTGGCGCCGTCCGAGATGAAGACCTCGTCCAGCCCGACGGTCACGCCGAGCTCCGCGTAATGGTCGGCGACGGCCTTGCGGGTGAACTCGTACCCCTCGGCGTCGTCGCAGTAGCCGCGGAACGTCCGCTTGTCCGCCATCTCGTCGACCGCCTTGTGCATGGCCTCGATGATGACCGGCGCGAGCGGCTCCGTGACGTCCCCGATGCCGAGGCGGATGACGCGCCGCGGGGGCTCGGACGCCTTGTACGCCGCGACCTTGCGCGCGATCGTCGAGAAGAGATAGTTCTGCCCGATCTGGGCGAAGTGCTCGTTCACCTGCATGGATGACTCCGTTCCTAGGGGTGGTGCCGCCCATGGTAGCCCACCCGGGCATCAACGCGCCGCCGCCTTGACGATTCACCGATGACTCATCCGAACGTAACACATCCGTCATGCGCGCATGACGGCCACGCCGCTCACCAGGGTCGGAACGACCCCGACGGATAGCGGACGTCCCAGAACGTCAGCCCGCAGGCGGGCGCCGTCTGCCCCGCCCGCGACCGGTCGCGCGCCCGGAGCGCCTCGGCGACCCAGTCCGGGTCGCGCCGCCCGCGGCCGACCTCCACGAGCGTGCCCATGATGGCGCGCACCATGTTGTGCAGGAAGGCGTTGCCGACGATCTGCATGACGATCTGGTCCTCGCCGAGCTGGCACGAGCGCGTAAGGTCGATCGCCTCCACGTGACGGCATGTCGGCTTGCCCTGTGCGCTCGCCGTCTTGCAGAACGTCTTGAAGTCGTGCTCGCCCACCAGGTGGCCGGCCGCGACGCGCATCGCGGGAAGGTCAAGGTCGTCCACGCCGCGCAGCCACCACGCCCAGTGTGCCCCGAACACCGGCCGCGGGCCCACGGCGATGCGGTACCGATACGTGCGCGCGAGGGCGTCGAACCGCGCCGAGAACCCCGGGCGCGCGCGGTGGCACGCCCGCACCGACACATCGTCGGGCAGGATCGCGTCCAGGGAGCGCATGAGGCGCCCGGCGCCCGCCCCCGCGAGCCGCGCCGTCTCCTCCGCGGTGAGCGGCACGCTCACGACCTGTGAGCGCGCGTGCACGCCCGCGTCGGTCCTGCCCGCGCACGTGAGCGCGACGTCGCGCCGCATCAGCACGCGCAGCGCCCGCGTGAGCTCGCCGGCGACCGTGCGCACGTGGGTCTGGCGCTCCTGCGCCGCGAATCCCGAGAAGCCCGCGCCGTCATAGGCGACGGTCAGCACGAGCGTGTCGCCCGCCGCCGGCGCCGCCGCCGCCGTGCGATCGTCCTTCGTCTCTTCCACGCAGCCCTCCCGCGTCTCGTCCCTCGTCCGTTCCCGACGCGGCCCGCAGGCGGCATCGCCCGCGTCGCCTACCAGACCACCGCGCAGACGACGCACGCCCCACAGGTTATCGCCATCGCGGCGACGTCGCGTCGCGCGAGGGGCCGCGGCACAAGATTGCCCGACCCGCCGCGCCCGTAGCACCGTATGCGCAGCGTGCGCGCGAGCTCCTCCGCATAGCGAAAGACGCTCACCACGAACGGCGTCATGACCGGCACCCAGGACATGACGCGCCGCGGCAGGCTCCCCTGCCCCACGCGCGCCCCGCGGGCGTCCTGCGCGAGGCGCACGCGCGCCAGGCGCTCCGCGCACACAGGGATGAAGCGCAGCGCGAGCGTGAGCATCATCGCCACGTCCGCCGAGGGCACGCCCAGGCGATCGAGCGGCCGCAGGACGCGCAGCAGCGCGTCGATGAGGTCGGCCTGCGACGTCGTCGCGCACACCGCGAGCGCGCACGCCGTCATCGCGAGGATGCGGCACGCGACGGCCAGGCCGGCCACGACGCCCGCCAGCGAGAGCCCGAGGGCGCCGAGCGCGACGTCCCCCGTGCCGTCCAGCCTGACGCCGTTCGCGAGCAGGATGATGACCAGCGCGACCGCTACCGGCGCGAACCCGCGCAGCGCCGCCGCGTACGACACGCGCGCCGCCGCCGCGAGCGCGAGGCAGATGGCGAGCGCGACGACGAGCGCCGGCAGGCTCCCCGTGCACAGCAGCCCGGCGGTGACAGCCGCGAGGCAGGCGAGCTTCGCCCGCGCGTCCATGCGGTGCAGCGGGGTCGTGCCGGGCACGTAGCCGCCGAGCGTCACGAAGTTCATCGCGCGGCCCCCGTCCCCCGCCCGCCGTTCGCGCCGCCGGCGGGCACGTTGCCGTCGGCGGGCATGACGCGCCAGGACGCCGACACGCAGCCCCCTTCCACGCGATAGCAGCGCGCCGCGAGGTCCGCGAGACGACGGGGGTGATGCGTGACGGCGATAACGCCGACGCCACGCGCGAGCAGCCCCGCGACCTGCGTGCGCAGGCACGCCAGCCCCCGGGCGTCCAGAGCGGCGTCCGGCTCGTCAAGCAGCAGGAAGGGCGTCCCCATGGCGACTGCGCTCGCAAGGCACACGCGGCGCATCTGACCGCCCGAGAGGCCAAACGGCGATCGCGCCCCGAACACGTCGGGATCAAGCCCCGTCCGCTCGAGCGCGTCACGCGCCGCCTCGCGTGCCGTCGCGGCGTCTCGGCCGAGGTTGCGCGGGCCGAACATGACCTCCTCCAGCACGGTCCCCGCGAACAGCTGGTCGGCGGGGCGCTGGAAGACGCACGCCGCGACCGAGGGGTCGGGCGCCCGGCCGTCCGCGATCGCCACCTCGCCCTCGTCGGGGGTCGCCAGGCCCGCGAGCAGGCGCAGCAGCGTGCTCTTGCCGGCGCCCGTGGGCCCCGTGATGAGCACGCAGGTCCCGGGCTCAAAGACGAGGTCGTCAAACGTGCACGTGAAGCCGTCAGGCGTCCGCAGCGACACGCCGCGCACGCACAGCGAGCCCGCCGCCCCGCCGGGGCGGTCAGGACGGCCGTCGTGCGCCGAGGTGCCCGCGCCCTGGGCCTCCACCACCTCGTCGCGACGACCCTCGTCGCCCACGGCGTCCCACAGACAGCACGCGAGCGCGCGAAGCGCTTCCGACCGCGCGATCTCGCGGGGCGCGCCCGTCCACGCCACGACCCCCTCGCTCATCACGATCGCACGGTCATACGCGAGGACGTCGGCGAGCTCGTGCGTCACGAGCAGCACGCCGACGCCCCGCGCCGCCGCGGCGTCAAGCGCCGCGCGCACGTCACGCGAACCCCGTTCGTCCAGCATCGCGCACGGCTCGTCCAGCACGAGGTACCGCGGGCGCATCGCGAGCGTCGCCGCGACCACGACGAGCTGGCGCTGGCCGCCGGAGAGCGTCGAGGTGACCCGATCGGCGAGCGCGGCGATGCCGCAGGTCTCGAGCGCCTCGCGCACCGCGCCCTCGACCTCCGCCTGCCCCCATCCGAGCTGCGTCGGGCCGAACGCGACCTCCTCGCGCACGAGCGTCGCGACGAGCTGCCCGTCGGGATCCTGACCGACATAGCCCACGACCTCGTGCAGTCGCGCAAAGCCCTCGCCGTCAAGGTCCTCGTCACGCCCGCCGACGACGAGCGTCTCCTCGCCGCAGGAAACCGTGCCGCCCGCCGGAGCGAGCACGCCGGAGGCCACCGCCGCGAGCGTGCTCTTGCCAGAACCGTTCGCACCGAGCACGCAGCACCGCTCACCGGGACGCAGCCGCAGGTCAACGCCGCGCAGCGCCTCGGCGCGCGAGCCAGGGTACCGCACGCGTGCGCCCGCCACGGCAAGGTCCCC
>CACZRK010000021.1 GCA_902783515.1 uncultured Coriobacteriaceae bacterium
CCTCTCCTACCGGAGCTCGTTGCTCAGCCCGGCGCAGCTCGGCGCATGGGTGCGCGCCCTTGACGCGGTGCCCGCCGCGCAGATCGGCGCGGAGAACCTGCGCGCCCTGTTCGCCCGCGCCTCGGCGGCGGCGCCCTCGGCGCTCGCCGTGCTGATGGAGCAGGTCGCGCGCGACGTGGCCCCCGACGCGTGCACTGCCTACGTCCCGTTTGATTCCGATGGCACGACGCTGGACGCGATCGCGCGCCTTGACCCGACGATCACGCTGCGCGCGCAGTGCGACGACTTCTCGCACGTGCTCGCCGCCGCGATGGTACGGGCCGTGCAGACGCGTGAGGCGGGCGGGCTGCGCGGTGGCCTGGGCGCCGCGGTCGGCGAGGCCCTCACCGACGACCAGTTCTCGGACTGGCGCGCGTCCCTCGTGATGGCCGTCCTGCCGGACAACGAGGGCGCGTGGACCGAGGCGATGCCGGATGCCGACGACCCGCGCTGGGCGTACGGACGCCCGCCGCGCGCCCGCGCGAACTACGCGTGGATCCAGGCGGCGCTCTCCCATCAGGCGACGGGCGGCGCGACCGTGCTCGCCGTCGCGAACGCGGCGCTGCACGCCACGACGGGCTCCGAGCCGACGCTGCGCCGCAAGATCGTGGAGGCCCGACGGGTGCGCTGCGTCGTCGCGCTGCCCGCCGGCATCTTCGCCGACGGCCGCGACGCGATGAGCGTGGTCGTGCTCGGCGACGAGGGCTGCGCGCCCGAGACGCTCTTCGTTGACGCCACGGGCCTCGGTGCCCGCGTCGCCGGTGCGCACGCCGGTGACGCGCAGCCGACGCGCGTCGTTCCCCCGCAGGTCGTCCACCATATCCGGCAGGCATGCGACGCGTGGCTGAGCGACGGGGCGGCGCCGTATGAGGCGGGGTTCGCGCGCGTCGTGACGACCGAGGAGATCCTGGCGCGCGGCGCGACGCTGGCGCCGTGGGCCTTCGCCTAGCGCCCACCGAGAGGCGCCCGCTCAGGGGCGCCGCGCGGCCGCTCGCGGCGTCCGCTACACCGCCCGCGCATCAATTTGAAAGAATTTCACATTTGCGGTGGGCAAACATGCCTGAGGGCAAATTGCCGTGGCTCCATGGGCGTACGTTGGTTATAGAATGTCCGTAGTCGGGTCCGTGGGACCTATGTTTCATGTGATGAGGAGCCCTCATCGCTGGAGGGGCGTCCGCCCGGGCGCCATGGAAAGGGGTACGTATTATGCAGGACTTTGATTCGAGAATCGGGTGGACGCGGGCCGGCATGTTCCTGAGTGCGATCCTGCTTGCCGTGCTTGGCATCCTGTGCTTCGTCGCCCACGGCATCATGCCTGAGCCGCTGCACAAGCCGATCCTGCCCGACGGCTACACGCCCGGCGGCATCTACGCGGGCGTCGTCATGCTCGTGACGGGCGTCGTGCTGTGCGCCGCCTACAAGATGGCCGGCGGCTCCCGCAACCTCTCCGGCTTCATGATCCTCACGGGCGTGTTCTCGCTGTTCGACGGCGTCGCGATCCTCGCCGACCCGTTCTGCGGCACGCTGTCCTACGAGTGGGTCGTCGCCGTGCTCTTCGGCCTCTGGGGCTTCCTGGCGTTCCTGGAGGGCATCTGCGCCGGCCGCACGATCGGCTACAAGGGCTGGGGCCTGCAGGTCATCCTCGGCCTCATCATGGTCCTGTTCGCGGTCGGCGTCCTTCTTGACTCCTCCAAGGCCAGCATCATGGCTGGCGGCGCGGTCATCTGCGGCGCCATCGAGGTCGCCGTCATCCCCGTGTTCGGCAAGAGCATCAAGCTCGCCAAGTAGGAATGCCTGACGTCGAGAGACGCCTTGTGCTGTGAGCCCATCCCCCGCGACTACGGGGGATGGGCTTTTTTGTGTCGCTAAGCGATCGCCCCGCGCGGATCGCGCGACTTCAAGACACGTGCTGCAGTGGCAAGACGGCGGGAGTATGGGCCTCGTGGCCCGCGCAATCCCCCCGCTCGTTTCCAGGCATGCCGACGGCTCCAGGAGTGCCCCTTCGGCGGTGCCGGCGGGGCTCGGTGCGGCGTGGCGCTAGCGACGATCGGTGGCGCTTGCGACGGATGTCTGCGACGATGTCTCGTGCGGAGCTGCCGGCGCGTATGACGGCGTCCCCATCCCCTCATGCCTGAGGCATGAGGGGTGGCAGACAGGGGTGATCGGCGTCACCCTCACGGGGCGCGATGGCGTCGTATGAAAACTGCGTGGCCGTTCGTGTGACGTCGGCGCGTGGGTCGCCGTTGCGAGCAAAGCCCGGCCATTTGTGTGCGACGGTGTGAGCGTGGGTGATGTCTCTATTCGCATCGTCATGGCGTACTGATATCATACATAAAGATTGGCAATAGTAACACATAAGAATATTACGTATAGAGTAATAAATATTCATTCAATTGCGAATATACTACTGTCAAGTTATATCGTTAACTGAACAATATGGACACAAATACACCATCAAGACTATCTCGTGTTGTCAAGCCCCCTTTTGCGCGAACGTCAATGAACCACGATGATATAATGCCAAGAACACGTCTAGGGGCGTCTGTGGATGGCCCCGCCACGGCGGGTGAAGGTGACGTTTCGTCAAGGACAACCAAGTCAAAGGGGACAGGGGAGTTGTTGATGGGAAATCGTCTGCAGCGTGTGCTCGTTCTTTTCTCAACCGTCTCGGGTTGCACTGAGTCCATTGCCCGCCGCATCGGCGCGGACCTCATCGCCTACGGCGTGCGCCCGACCGTCGCGTCGGTCGCCGAGTGCCCCGAGCTCATCCAAGGTCAGTACGACGCCGTCATCATGGGGAGCGGCGTTCGCATCGGAAGGTGGCACAAGGACGCGCGCGAGTGGGTGCAGCGCAACAAGGCGGCGCTCTCCACGCTGCCGCGCGCCTTCTTCGCCGTCGGCCTGCACGGCGTGAAGTCCGACGGCAGGATGGAGGAGTCCGTCGCGCGCGAGGACCTGAAGCGCGTCATGGCCACCGTCGGGATCGAGAGCACGGTGGAGCCTGCGTTTCTCTCTGGCTGGAAGCGTCAGGACGGTTTCTCCGGCATGGAGCGCATGGCCCTTCGCGTCTACCCGCTCGCCGACGGTGACTATCGTGACTGGGACGCCGTCGATGCGTGGGTGAAGGACATCGCGCCGTCGCTCGTGAAGCAGGCGACTGCGACCGCGCCCGGCGCCGTCGCGAGCACGGTCACGCCTCTCGCGCCTCGGCGCGAGACGAAGGCCGCGGCTGCCTGCATGCGTCAGCGCACGCGCGCCCCGCGGACCGTCGACCGCGGCGGCAGGGTCGCCGCGTACGATGGGATGTTCTCGTTTGAGGAATGCCGCGCATGAAGCGCACCACGGTGGTGAGCACCGAAGCGGCCGCCTCCACCGGCGTTTCGGGGACTGAGCACGACGAGCGCCCCGAGCGCGGATCCCTCAAGCTCTTCTTCAGCTACGCCCCGTTCACGGGGACGACGACCGCCCTGCTCGATGAGGTGCAGGGCATGGTCGCGCGCGGGCGCGACGTCTTCCTTGAGGAGATGTCCGTGCCCGCGACGGGCAAGCACGTCGGCCAGCCGTTTGACGTCGACGCGGTCCTCAAGCGCAAGCCCGACCTGGTCGCGCTCGACGACTTCGCGATCGCGAACCCGCCAGGGTCGCGCAACAAGTATCGGTATCAGGACGCGCTGGAGCTGCTGCATGCCGGCATCGACGTGTACGCGGTCCTGCGCGTCTCCTCGCTGCAGGGCGAGCGCGACCGGATCACGCTCATCACGGGGCGCGAGCCCAGATGCTCGGTGCCTGACCACCTCTTCTACAACGCGCAGCAGGTCGAGTTCGTGGACATCGACCCCGAGGAGCTCGCCGAGCGCTCCGCCATCGCCGGGCGCCACCAGGACGAGCTGCCGGTCCTGCGGCAGCTGCGCGCCCTCGCGCTGGAGTGCGTCTCCTTCTACGCTTCCGCGTCCTCTGAGGCGAAGGCGCGCCAGGCGGACGTGCCCCCGGGCGCCTCGTCCTCCCGCGACCGCGTCATCGCGCTGCTGTCCGCCGGCGAGCTGCCCGCCCCCGTCCTGCGCGAGGCCATGAGGCTCGCGGGCACTGGCCATAGCCCGCTGCAGGCTGTCTGCATCAGCCACGACGACCGGACGGGCGGCCCCCGGGACGCGCAGGACGGCGAGCTGGCCCCGGAGATCGCGCGCCTCAAGGAGCAGGCGGAGGCGCTGAGCTTTGAGTTCGTGGTGCTCTCGGGCGAAGACGGCCTGGAGACGCTGCGCAACTACCTGCGCGTCCAGAACGTAAGCGACCTCGTGGTCTCGCAGGCGGGCCTCGCGCGCCTCATGCCGCGGCGCGTGCCGCTCGGCCGGCAGCGCAGCTTCGCGTCGTACTTCGCGGTGCGCGTGCACGTCGTTCCGGGCGAGGCGTCCCTCGCGGGCGCGCGGAAGGGCGGCGTGCGCAGGGGCGTGCGCGCGCTCATGGACTTCAGGCCCTCGCACCTGGTGGTCGCGCTGCTGGCGGTCGCGGCGGCGACGGCGCTCGCGGTCCTCTTCGGCGTGCTCGGCCTCGGCTTCGTGAACGTCTACCTCGCGTACATCCTCGCGGCCACGCTCGTCGCGACCTATACGAAGAGCTATCTGCCCACGATGCTGACGGTCGCGCTGTCTGCCGTCGCCGAGGCCATCTACCTGCGCCCGGTGTTCCGCATCCAGGCCGTCGCCTCCGTCTACGTGACGTACGCGTTCATGGTCGCCGTGCTCGTCGTGGTGACCTTCGCCGCCGTGCGCATGGGGCGCGCCGCCGAGCGCGCCCATCGCCGCGAGCAGAACACGCAGGCGCTCTACGAGCTGAACCGAAGCCTCGCGTACACGCACGGCATCCTGGAGGTCATGGACGTCTCGCTGGACGCCGTCGTGCGCCTCTTTGACCGCTCGGCGGCGTTCTTCGTCGCCGACCCCTTTGATCGCAGCCAGCGCGACGGCGACCGCCGCTCGTACGCCATCCGCGAGGTGCAGCAGGACATCGGCTCCGGGGAGTTCGAGCGCATCAACGAGCTGAACATTGCCCACTGGGTCTTCGTGAACGGCAGCCCCGCCGGCGCCGGCACGGACACGAACGCGACGTCGGACATCCTGTACCTGCCGCTCAAGATGGACGAGACGGTCATCGGCGTCATCGCGATCTCCACCCTCCACCCGCTTGACGCGGGCGAGCGCTCGTTCCTCTCCATGGTGTGCAACCGCGTGCTCGGCGCCCTGGAGCGCCAGGCGCTGGCGGCGAGCCACCTGCGCGACATGCAGAACCTGCAGGTCGGCATGATTCGCGCCGGCTTCATGGGTCGCTTCGTGGGCACGGTGAGCCTCTCCGCGAACACGATCGCCGAGATCTCCCGCATGATGCAGGCGACCTCCGAGGAGGACACGCTCTATCGCGACGAGCTCGAGCAGGTCATCGGCAGCGAGGCGCTGCGCGCCCGCATCATGACCGACCGGCTGCACGCCGAGATCGTGGACACGCCCACCCAGTCCACCTGTGACCTGCGCGCGGTGGTCGCCGCCGCCGTGGAGACGAGCCGGCACGGGCGCGGCTACACGCTCGTCGAGCTCGAGCCGGGCGAGCACGTGCCCGCGCTCGTCGCGGACGGCGTCATGCTCAGGAGCGCGCTGCTCTTCGTGCTGGAGGGCTCGCTGCTCTTCGCGCCCGTCGGAAGCAGCGTGCGCGTGAGCGTGCACGTCCACCCCGAGTACGTGTCGGTCACCGTCTCCGACGACCGACCGGACGCGCTTGCCGGCTCGTCCGCGCCGTTCTCACGCGACTACGATGCCGAGCGGGCCCGCGCGCTGCTCGCGTTTTTGTCCGATCGGTCGCTGGTGACCGAGACGGGCGCCTCCGCGACGGCCCTCGCCCGCGCGCTGCGCGTGCCGCTGGGTGCCTGCTCGGTTGACGGAAAGGTTGACCAGCGGCGCCTTGCGCGCGTGGACCGCGTGCAGTACGGGCTCTACGTCGCGGCGCTCATCGTGCGCGCCCACAACGGCGCCATCCGCACGCGGCATCGCCTTGGCGGCGGCGCGGTCACGACCATCACGCTCCCGATCGAGTAGTGGCGCGCGGACGGCATGGCGCACGGCCCGTCGCGCCTTCTCGTGGCGTCCGTCATGCCCGACTGTTGATGGGATGAATGCCCCCCGTCGGCTCTGGGCGTGCGGTATGATGGACGATCACAAGACAATCGACGTCCCGCGCGTGGGCGGGACGTGACCCGAACGGGCGGGATCCGGGAGACGCCCCGTGCGGGGCGGTGACGAAGGGGAGTGGCCAGGCGTGAGCATGTCCGCGCGTGCCGATGACTTCGAGCGCCTTGCCGTCCGCTGGGCGCAGACGCCGTACGCGTCGCTCGGCTATCCGAGCGCCATCGCGGCGATCACGGCGTTTCCCGAGGTCTATGCGACCAGTCGCGACAGCCTCCCTCAGACGGACGCCGACCGCGCCTTCGCGCTCATGGGCAAGGCGGCCGACATCCTGGACGGCACGCTGCTGTTCGCGAGCGACGACGACCAGGCCAACGCGCTGACCGCCGAGGCGATCGGCTATCTGGACGAGGCGCTCAAGCTGGATCCCACCTGCTATGACGCGATGCGCATGCGGTACATGCTGGAGCACGGGACGCGCGACGTGATGGTGAGCTTCCTGACCGAGCACGAGGGGCAGGTTCGCGCGCGCTGCGTGGAGGTCGCGCGCGCGGCGAACATGCTCGCGCCGGAGGGGCACTGGTCCGTCTCGGTCTTTCAGCGCCCCTATCTGCGCTGGCTGTTCAACCTGGCAAACGAGCAGCTGAACTGCGGGCGCTACACGCGCTCGCTGGAGGTCTGCGACCGGCTCATGGGGCTTGACGAGCAGGACGCCGCCGGCGCACGGATGATCGCGGCGCTGGACTACGTGAAGCTGGAGGACGCCGACGGCTTGGCGGCGCTCGAGGCGCGCTTCGCGTCCGACCGCAACGCCTGGTTTGACCTCTGTGACGTCTTCATGGCCTACAAGCGACAGGACCTCGCGACGGCGGCCACGCGGCTGCATGTGATCGTGCGGGACTATCCCGGCGCCGGCAACACGCTGACCGCGCAGGACGAGGTCTCCGCGGGGGCGTTCGCGCGCCTGTCGTATCAGCCGAGGTCGGCCGACGAGCTCTACATCGCGGTCTCCGAGTCGGCAGTCATCCTGGACGAGAACTGCGGCGACGCCGCCTCGGCGCTATCGGACTGGATCGCCGACGACGCGATCGTCCGCCATGCCTTTGACGCCGAGTCCGCCAAACGGCGCGAGGGGTCGGACGAGACCGGCGGCGCCCCCGATGCGGGAGGCTCGCGTGGTGCCGCCGCGTCGGACGCCGGGGTCCCGGGCGTCTCGGGCGCCCCGCACGCGCCCGAGGGGAGGGGCTAGCATGCTCGTGATGTCCGAGTACGTGAGCCGCATGCTCAGGAAGCGCAGCGCGCAGGACCCGACGCTCTCCGACGACGAGGCCGAGCTGGGCCGCATCGCGCGGGAGGCCATGCGTGACCCCGACTCGTTCGTGGCCGACGACGAGGACCGCGCGTTCCTCGCGCTCGCTCGTGCGACGAGCGTCGCGCGTCGCGAGATCGAGGACGCGGAGGACGCCGAGGCGTACGGCGAGTCGGCTCCCGCGGCCTCCGACCTCACGCGCACGCGCCACGAGCTGCAGCGCTGTCTGGAGATCGACCCCCACTGCTACGACGCGCGCCTGCTCCTGACGCTCGCCGACGCGAAGAACGACGATGACGCGCTCGCGCGGCTCCTCGCGCTGGAGGACGAGGCGCGCGCGTGGTGCCGCCAGCGCTCCGACGAGCTGGACGGCTTCGTGCTGGATCCGTGGGACGCCCTGTTCATGCGTCCCTACCTGCGCATCGAGGGGCGCATCGTGGACCTGCTCACCACGAGCGCGCGGTATCGGGCGGCACTTGAGCGCTGTCGGCGCCTGCTGGCGGACTCGCCTGCCGACGGGCAGGGCATCCGGCACACGGCGGCCCTGATCCTGGCGCGCCTGGAGGACGAGAAGGGCCTTGACGACCTGGACGCGCGCTTCGGCCGCACGGGGAGCGCGTGGATGCACGTCGCGCGTGCGATCCTGCTCTACAAGCTCGGGCGCATGGACGCGGCGCGGCGTGCGGTCACCGGCCTCGCGACCCTGTGCCCCGGCGCGGCATACTACCTGGCGAACCCCACCTACGTGCAGCCCTACCTGCCCGACCGCCCGCCCTTCACGCCGGGCACGGCGCAGGAGTCGCTGCTCGCGACCTATGAGGCGGACTTCCTCGTGATGGACACCCCCGACTTCGTCACCTGGGCGCTCTCCGTCGAGTCGTTCACCCACGCGGCGAGCGAGTACGGGCGCCTGCACGGCGACGACCTGTAGCCCAGCCCGTGCGCGCGTGGGCGTCCGCGACGCCGGCGGCGCGGACGCCCCGCAACGACGTGAGGGCATGCCGCCCCCATTCATGCAAGGCTGTTGTCGTGAGGTCGTGGGTTGGGCGCCCGCGCCCGCGCGTGCGCGTCTCGCTGTGGCAAACTGGGTACAAGAAGCGTCGCATGCGTGCGTTTTCCGTCTGATGACGGGGCGCGCGAGGGACGAACGTGACGACGCGGCCGCGCGGGCGTCGCGATGGCGAAGGCGCAGGCGCGCCGTGAATACGGAAAGAGGAGAAGCCAATGGCTGCTCAGCTCGTGAAGGTGCACTACAAGGGCACGCTTGATGACGGCACGGTCTTCGACAGCAGCGAGGGTCGCGACCCGATCCAGTTCGTCGAGGGGAGCCATCAGGTCATCAAGGGCTTCGAGGACGCCGTCGCCGGCATGCAGCCCGGCGACAAGGTGAAGATCCACCTGGAGCCCCACGACGCCTACGGCGAGCGCGACGAGCGCCTCGTCCAGGTCATCCCGGTCTCCAACATCCCCAACGCCGACCAGCTGCCGGTGGGCAAGACGGTCTACTTCCGCAACCAGGCCGGGTACCCGATGCCCGCGCTTGTCGAGAAGGTCGAGGACGGCAACGTCTACCTGGACTTCAACCACCAGCTCGCCGGCAAGGCGCTCAACTTTGAGCTCGAGCTCGTCTCGCGCGAGGACGCGCCCGACGACGGCTGCACGCACGACTGCAGCACCTGCGGCGGCTGCCACTAGGCGAGCGCCGCGTCAGGCGTCCGTGCGCGGCACGCGCGTGCGCACGGACGCGCACGGACGCCTCCTGACGAGACGCCCCGCATGAGCAAGGGCGGCCAGGCTCCCGTTTTCGGGGACCTGGCCGCCCTTCGTCGTGGTGGCCTCGTGCGCCTTGCGCCGATGACGCCCTACGCCCGGTCGGCGGCGTTCGTCGCGCCCGTGGCGCACGCGTCGCCCGCACGTGCGGCACGCATCGCCCGCGCGCCGATGCGGGAGAGCGCGCCGTAGGGGAGGGCCTTGGCGACGGCGCAGGCAAGCTGCATGTCGGGGGCGGTGATGACCGACCCGCGCCCGGCGTTCACCGCGTCGATGGCCTTGCGGACCACGTCAAAGACCTCCTCCGCTCCCAGCGAGAAGCCGAGGCGCGTCCCCGCGTCGCCGGTGTCGTGCCAGAAGCCCGTGCGCATCGCCTTCGGGCACACGGCGCATGCGTGCACGCCGGTGCCTGCGAGCTCGTCGTTGAGGACGCGCGTGACGTCCAGCACGAAGCGCTTCGTGGCGGCGTACACGCCCATGCCCGGGATCGGGAGGTAGGCGGCGACGGACGCCACCATGTTCACGATGCGCGACCCCTGCGTCACGTGCGGCAGCGCGAGCTCGCACATCTGGACCACGGCAAGGCAGTTCAGACGCACCATGTTCGCCATCATGCGCGGGTCGGCGAGGGTCTCGTCGCCAAAGAACCCGAAGCCGGCGCTGTTCACGAGCCAGAGCACGCGCGCGTCCTTCTCGACGGAGAGGGCGTCGGCGAGCACGGTGAACGAGCGGTCGTCGCACAGATCCAGCGCGAAGGTCCGGCACGGCGCGTAGAGGGCGTCGGAGACCTCGCGCAGGCGGTCGGCGTCGCGGGCGACGAGCCACATCTCGTCGATCGTGCCGTAGTACGCGCCGTCCAGCTGGCGGGCGAACTCGCGGCCGACGCCCGAGGTCGCGCCGGTGATGATGGCGATGCGCTTCATGGGCTAGGCCTCCTTGGCGGTCGCCATGCGGATCGCATGGCGCAGGCCGGCGTCCTCGAAGGCGTGGGCGAGGCGCCAGAGCGTGTCGGCGTCCGAGTCCATCATGTGCAGGCGGATCGCGCGACGGCCGCGGCTGGAGAGTGCCGCCAGGTCGCCGCGGCTCTGCGACACCTCGATCTTGTTGAGCGAGTAGTCCTCGCCGGGGATCTCGATGTCGCCGTCCTCATACGCGGAGAGGATCACGAAGATGCCCGTGTTCTCGCCGCCCTTCTGGAGCTGCCCGGTGGAGTGCAGGTAGCGCGGGCCGATCTCGAGCGACGTCGGGATCTGCAGGATGCGCGCGAGCGTGTGGCGGATGACCTCCATCGGGCCGCGGCGCTCGCCGGTGAAGGGGAGGAAGGCATTCACGGACGCCCACTCGCCGGGCTTCACGAGCCCGAAGAGCGCGTCCAGGACCTCGTCGAGCGAGCGCATGCGCGTCGGGTCGACGATGCCCGTCTCGCGCTCAAAGGCGTCGGAGTACTCCGCGACGATCCACGGCTCCTCCAGACGGTGGGTGCGCTGGGGCATGCCGCCGTTGAGCACGTCCTTCGTCATGGTCTTGGCGAGCTGGACGTCGGGCTGGTTGAAGGGCGGGACCTGCATGAGGTAGCCCATGAAGGCGACGGCGTACTCCCACAGCACGAAGTGGCGCCCGATCTCGATCGGGTCCTCAAGCACGTAGGAGCGCTGCGGCACCTCGGGCGAGAGCAGCGAGGCCTCGCGGTCAAAGGTCGTGTCGGGGCTCGTGTGATAGATCACGACGGGGTGGCGCGGCTGGTAGTGGTTGAGCAGGTTGACGTCGATCTCTATGTGCGGGACGACGCTGTGGTTGTCCTTGCCGAGCGACTCGGCGATGAGCTGCTCCATCCACAGGCCGAAGACGCGGCCGGGCTGGGGCGAGATGTACGTGAAGCAGTTCGCCGACGCGGGCGAGAGGTTCCGCAGCAGGAAGTCGGCGAGCTGGATGGCGGGGTTGTCGGGCGTGTCCTGCGCGCAGAGGCGCTCCATGTCCGCCGCGCAGTCCACGAGCTTGTGCACGTCAAGGCCGCACAGCGCTGCGGGGAGCAGGCCGAAGACGGACATGCCCGAGAAGCGCCCGCCGACCTGCGGCGAGCCGAGGAAGCAGCCGCGGAAGTGCTTCTCGGCGGCGATCTTCTCGAGCTTGGTGCCGGGGTCGGTGATGGCGACGAAGCGCCTGCCGGCGGCCTCCTCGCCGAGCTGCCGGGCGCAGTCCTCCCAGATGAGCTTGAACATGGAGAGGGTCTCCAGCGTGCCGCCCGACTTGGAGCTCACGATGAAGAACGCGTGCGCGTAGTCGATGTCGCGCATGACCTTGTTCAGGTAGATGGGGGAAAGCGAGTCGAGCGTGGAGAAGCGGATGTCCGCGTGGCTCGCTGCGTTCAGCTTCGTGATCGTCATGGGCGCCTGGGAGCTGCCGCCCTCGCCGAGCAGCGCCACGCGGTCAAGGCCCTCGTCGATAACGGACTGCGCGAAGGCGACCAGCTCGTCGATCGGGATGGGCGGGTTGGACGAGAGGTCGGTCCAGCCCATGAACTTGCTGGCGGAGTCCAGTGCCTCGTCAGAGAAGTCGTAGAGCGTGGCGTCCTTCGCGTGCACGCGAGACGCCACGTGATTCCTGACGAGCGTCTCGGCGGGCGATGAGACGCCGCACATGCTGTTCGAGACCAAGGCAATTCCCTCGCTTTACAGTCAATGGATAGGTTCGTGAAGATGCGCGCATGAAAAACGCAGAAAGAGTGCGCACCTAGCTTAACCGAAACGGCCCCCCTCGTCACGATCATGCGGCGAAGGGGGCCAAATGATGCAGTACGAACGCATTGCGCGCGCGTTAGCAGATGCGCGGGAGCTGCTCGCCGACGAGCATGTCCAGGATGCGCGTGGAGCCGAACGGCGTCTGCAGGCGCACGGTGTGGCTGCCCGGCGTCGCGGGCTCGGTGACCTCGCCGATGATGGCGGCGTCGGCGCCGTAGCGGTTGGAGCGCATCGCGCGCAGGGCGTCGGCGGCCTCGCCGGCCGGCACGACGGCGATGATCTTGCCCTCGTTGGCGACCTGGAACACGTCGTACCCCAGCATGTCGCAGGCGCCGCGCACCTCGTCGCGCACGGGCACGTCCTGCTCGCGCACGACGATGTCCACGCCGCTGGCCTCGGCGAACTCGTTGAGCGTGGAGGCGACGCCGCCGCGCGTCGGGTCGCGGAAGCAGCGCGTGTTGGGCGCGGCGGCGAGCACGTCGGCGATCAGGTGGTTGAGCGGGGCCGCGTCGGACTGGATCGTCGTGGAGAACGCGAGCCCCTCGCGCTGCGACACGATCGCGATGCCGTGGTCGCCGATCGTGCCCGAGACGAGCACGACGTCGCCGGGGCGGCAGTGCGCACCCGACAGGTCCACGTTCACCGGCACGAGGCCGACGCCGGCGGTGTTGATGAATACGCCGTCGGCCTTGCCGCGCTCGACGACCTTCGTGTCGCCGGTCACGATCTTCACGCCCGCCTCGGCGGCGGTCTGCGCCATCGTGCGCGCGATCTCGCGCAGCTTGTCGATGGGGTAGCCCTCCTCCAGAATGAAGCCGCAGGTGAGATAGGCGACGCGTGCACCGGAGGTCGCCACGTCGTTCACCGTGCCGCACACCGCCACGCGCCCGATGTTGCCGCCGGGGAAGAACGCGGGGGTCACGACGAACGAGTCGGTGGACACGGCCACGCGCTCGCCGCCGAGCGGTACGACGGCCGCGTCGTCGCCCGGAAGCGCCGCCTCGTCGGCGAACTCCTCCAGGAACAGGGTGTCGATGAGGCGCTTCATCATGGCGCCGCCGGAGCCGTGGCCCAGACGCACCTCGGTGTCCTTGATCATGCTGCTCTCCTTCTCGAGCGAGCCCGCGCGATCAGCGCGAGTGCTCCTGATACCGGTAATACGCGGCGCAGCTGCCCTCGCTGGAGACCATGCAGGGGCCGACCGGGCTCTCGGCGGTGCAGGCGCGTCCGAACAGCGGGCACTTGTCGGGGGCGATGATGCCGCGCAGCACGTCGCCGCAGCGGCAGCCGCGGGGCTCCACGGTCGGCTCGACGTCGGGGGAGAAGGCGCGCGCCGCGTCGTGGGCGGCGTGCTCCTCGCGGATGGCGCTGCCCGAGGCGGGGATCATGCCCAGGCCGCGCCACTCGGAGTCGCAGGCCTCGAAGACCTGGTCCGAGACGCGCTGGGCGGCCACGTTGCCCTTCTCGTCAACGCCGCGGCTGTACGCGTTGCCGATCCGGGCGACGCCCTCGTCTATCTGGGCGAGCAGCCGCGCGACGGCCGACAGGATGTCCACCGGCTCGAAGCCGGCGACGACGCCCGGCACGTGGTAGCGGTCGGCGAGCACCTGGTAGGGCGCGAGCCCCGTGATTGTGGAGACGTGACCCGGCAGGATGAAGCCGTGCACGTTGGTCTCCGGGTCGTTCACGATCGCCTCGATCGCCGGGGGCGTGCGCTTGTGGGCGCTGTAGACGTAGTAGTTCGTCAGCCCCTCGGCCTCGGCGGTGAGGATCGTTGCGGCAACCGCGGGCGCGGTCGTCTCGAAGCCAACACCTAGGAAGATGACCGGCCGGCTCGGGTTCTCGCGCGCGATCTTCAGTGCGTCGAGCGGCGAGTAGACCACGCGCACGTCCGCGCCGGCGGCCTTCTCGGCGCCGAGCGTCGTGGAGGAGCCGGGGACGCGGATCATGTCGCCGAACGTCGTGACGATGGCGTCGGGCACGCGCGCCAGGGCTATCATCGTGTCGATCGAGCGGTTCGGCGTGACGCACACCGGGCAGCCGGGGCCGGAGAGCAGGTGCACGCCCTCGGGCATGGCGCTGCGGAAGCCGTAGCGCGCGATGGAGACGGTGTGGGTGCCGCAGACCTCCATCAGGTTCACGTTCTTGCCCTCGGCGAGGCGCGCGATGGCGTCCATGAGCTCGCGGGCGATGGTCGGGTCGCGGAATGCCTGCAGGTTCGTCATCATGGCCGGCCTAGCGCGCGACGACGGCGGCCTTCGCGTCGGCGTCGCGCTGCGCGCTGTCCGCCGCCGCGGCGAGCTCACCGGCGAACTCGTCCCCGAACAGGTCCGGGGCCTCGGCGAGCAGGCGTAGCGTCTCGGCCGCGTCCTGCTCCTCGATGATCTGGATGGCGAAGCCCGCGTGCACCAGCACGTAGTCACCCGGCTTCACGCCCGGCGTGAGCTTCACGGAGCAGTCACGACGGACGCCCAGGACGTCGATCTCCGCCATGTCGCCCTCGCCCAGAGAGACGACCTTACTCGGAACGGCAAGACACATGGGGTGTCTCCTCTCGCAATGGTTGGGGGTGCGACGAGCGCGCACCCATCGCATGACACTACTACCAAACGGCCCCGCACGGGAGAGTGAGGCCGTCGCGGCGACGGAAAACCTACGGGCACACATGCGCCCGACGACCCGGCGCGTCGGTGGCGACGGACGCGTCGCCGTCGGCCGGCCGGGCGGGCGCCGCCGCGACCTCGCCGCGCGCGAG
>CACZRK010000022.1 GCA_902783515.1 uncultured Coriobacteriaceae bacterium
GACGATGGCGGCATGCTCGCCTTCGTGCGTGACGTGATCGTTGACCCCGCCTATCGCGCGCACGGCATCGCGAGCCGCATCATGCGACTCGTGATGGACCACTACCGCGACTACCCGCGCGTGGAGGTCGTGGCCGAGCACCCGCGTGACCTCGCGTTCTACGGGCGGTTCGGGTTCCACGCGCTCGATGACGTGCGCGACGGCGGTGCGGCGGGCGGCGCCAAGGGGGAGCGCGACGGCGGGGCGGCGGGCGCGCTCGGCACCCTGATGTGCGAGGTCAACCTCGTCGAACGCGCCTGATCGCGCGGACGCGGGCGGGGGCGTGCGGGCGGGACGGGTTCGCGCGAATGGGAGGATCCCGAGAGGGGCGCGCAGGCGGGCGGGACAGGATCGTGCGAATGGGAGGCTCTGGCGGGACGGAAACGTGCGTTCGGGAGCATTTCGCCGGGGCGCAGGGACAGTCTCCGACGAATGGGAGACCCCGCGGCGCCGATGACGGCGCGGAAGCTTGCTCGGGGGTCTCCCATTCGTGCAAGCCTGTGCCGAAAGTGCTCCCGAACGCACGCCCACACGAATGGGAGCACTCCGATTCGCAGAAGACTGTCCCCGCGCCACGCGCAAACTCTCCCAAACGTCGGGATCCGTATCCCCCGCCGGGCGAGCCCAGGCGCCCCGCGCCCCGCCCGTCCGCGTCCGCGTGCCCCTACCGCGTCTGCCCGTCGCCGCGCAGCAGGTACTTCGTCGTGGTGAGCGCGCTCGCGCCCATGGGACCGCGGACGTGCATCTTCTGCGTGGAGATGCCGATCTCGCAGCCCAGGCCAAACATCCCGCCGTCGGTGAAGCGCGTGGAAGCGTTCACGTAGACCGCGGCGGCGTCCACGCCGGCCAAGAATCGCTCGCCGGCCGCGTAGTCGCTCGTGACGATGGCCTCCGAGTGGCCGGTGCCGTAGCGGTTGACGTGCGCGATCGCCTCGTCCACGCCGCTCACGCAGTGCACGCTCATCTTCAGGTCCAGGTACTCGCGACCCCAGTCCTCCTCGACGGCCGCGCCCATCTTGACGCCATGGGCTGCCGCGACCGCGCGGGCGCGCTCGTCGCCGACCAGTGCCACGCCATGCTCGACGAGCGCCGCGCACACCGGGGGCAGCAGGCGCTCGGCCGCGACGTCGTCGACCAGCAGGGACTCCGCGGAGTTGCACGTGCCGGGTCGCTGCGTCTTCGCGTTCACGACGATGCGCACGGCCATGGAGGCGTCCGCGCTCTCATGCAGGTAGACGTGGCAGTTGCCCGTGCCCGTCTGGATGACGGGGACCGTGGCGTTGCGCACGCAGGACTGGATGAGCGCCGCGCCGCCGCGGGGGATGAGCACGTCGATGAGGCCGTTCGCGCGCATGAGGCGCTCGGTCTCGCGGTGCCCCTCCTCGCCCTGTGCGTCAACGAGCTGCAGCGCGTCGCCCGGCAGCCCGGCCGCCACGAGCCCGGCGCGGCACGCGTCGGCGATCGCCCGGCAGGAGTCGTGCGCCGCCGATCCGCCGCGCAGCACGACGGCGTTGCCGGTGCGCGCACACAGCGCGAACGCGTCGGCGGTGACGTTCGGGCGCGCCTCGTAGATCATCGCGACGACGCCGAGCGGCACGGTGACCTGCTCCATGCGCACGCCCGAGTCCAGCGTGCGGCCGGTGAGGACGCGGCCGATGGGGTCCGCCTGGTCGGCGACGGCGCGCATGGCGCCAACGATGCCCTGGATGCGCTCGTCGGTGAGCAGCAGCCGGTCCTGCAGCGGCGCGCTCATGCCCGCCTCCCGGGCGCGCGCCATGTCGCGCCGGTTGGCGTCGATGATCAGGTCGCGCGCCTCCGCGACGCGCGCGGCCGCCTGGCGGATCGCGTCGACGCGCGCGGCGTTGCTCGCGCGGCGCATGGCGGCGGACGCCTCGTGGGCGCGCGTCGCCTTCTCGATGGCCTCGGACATGGGAGCCTCCTTCTTGGTGGACGTGCGGGTGGTCGGGCCGGCTCTCCCGCGCGGGCGAGCGCGTCAGAAGACGAGCAGCTCGTCGCGGTGGATGCAGGGCTGGTCGGCGCGGTCGGGGAAGAAGCGGGCGATCACGTCGGACTTCAGGCCGCGGATCTGCTCGACCTCGCGCGACGAGAAGCGCGTGACGCCGCGGCCGAGCAGGCTGCCGTCGGCGGCGAGCACGCTCACGACGTCGCCGGCGGCGTACGTGCCGGTCGTCGCCGTGATGCCGGCCGCGAGCAGCGACGCGCCGCGGTCGACGAGCGCCGCGCGGGCGCCCTCGTCCACGGTGATGGCGCCGTGCGGGACGTCGGC
>CACZRK010000023.1 GCA_902783515.1 uncultured Coriobacteriaceae bacterium
CGTGGCGGGCGTGCCAACCGCGTCGCTGGCGCCCCCGGCGCGCGCGTCGTCTACCCCGAGGCCGCGGCCGTATGAGTCCGAGTACCTGCTGTATCGCCACCACGCGGGCGTCGCGTTCCGCTGTCCGACCTTGCGGTAGGGCCGCTCGTCCCTCACGGTGTTGCGCCCTCGAACGCCTCTGCCGCGGCCGCGAGCGCCTTGATGACGCCGATGCGCTGCGGGCACCGCGCCTCGCACCTCCCGCATCGCACGCATGCCGACGCGAGCGCGCCGTCGGCGACCGCCCTCGCGTAGAGGTCGCGGGCGACCTGCTCGCCCTGCCCGCCGCGCAGCGCGTTGAGCGCGGCGATCACGTCGGGGATCGCGATGCCCTGCGGGCAGCCGTCGCAGCAGTAGCGGCAGGCGGTGCAGGGGACCTCGCCGGTTGCGTCGGACGCGGCACCCATGAGGCGCCGGGCCTCGGCGAGCGCCGCGCGCTCCCGCGCGTCAAGCGGTCGGAAGTCCGCCATCGTGGCCACGTTGTCCGCGACCTGCTCCTCGTCGCTCATGCCCGACAGGACGCGCGCGACGCCGGGCAGCGAGGCGGCGAAGCGCATCGCCCACGACGCGGGCGACGCGCCCGGGCGACAGGCGTCCAGCACGGCGCGCACCTTTGCCGCCGGCCGGGCGAGGATGCCGCCTTTGACCGGCTCCATCACGATGACAGGCTTGCCGTGCCTGCGCGCGACCTCGTAGTTGGCGCGCGCGGCCACCTTGGGGTCGTCCCAGTCAAGGTAGTTGATCTGCAGCTGCACGAACTCGGCCTCGGGGTGCGCGGTCAGGATGCGGTCGAGCAGCTCCGGGCCCGCATGGTACGAGAAGCCCCAGTGGCGCACGAGGCCGCGGCGCTTGAGGTCGGCCACGTAGTCCCATAGGCCGAACCGCTCGTACGTGCGCCAGTTGCCCTCCATGACGGCGTGGAGCAGGTAGAAGTCAACGTAGTCGACCCCCGTGCGCCGCAGGCTCTTCTCGAACTCGCTCCGCGCGATCCCCCTGGTGGGCACGCCGGTGGCGAAGAGCTTGGTGGCGAGCTGGAACGACGAGCGGGGGTGGCGCTCCACGAGCGCCCGCCGCGTCGCCTCCTCGCTGCCGGGGTAGATGAAGGCGGTGTCAACGTAGGTGCCGCCCGCCTCCATGAAGCGGTCCACCATGCGCCCGACCTTCTCGACGTCAATGCGAAGGCCGCGGCGGGGCAGGCGCATCATGCCGAAGCCGAGCTTGATGCCCGGCAGGAAGATGTCGTCCGTGTCGCCCATGCGATGACCCCCTGGCTCCTCCGTGACGCGCGCGTGGCGCGCGGCGACCGCCCTGATGCGCATTCTCCACATGCATGTGGAGAAGCGGCCATGTTTCGCGCGGGTCGCGACCGCCGCCATGACGCCTTGGACGCAATTCTATACTGGAAGGTCGCGGCGACGTGTCCCGCACGGCGATCAGCAGGGCGAACACATGCCGCGGGCGTCGCGAGACGACGCGGCGCACGCAAGACGACGCACGGCGTCGCGAGGCGTGCGCAATGCGCAGGACGGTGGGTTCGTTCGGGGAGGAGGCGCGTGGGTGACGCGCGAGGTTGACGAAGTGAGGGACATCAGGCGCGACGGTGAGACTGCCGAGGCGACGAGCGCGACGCAGGCGGGGGCGGCGGAGCGAGCCGAGCGGCCGCGCATCACGTACCGCGACGTCATCATGGGCAGGGCGGTCGTGCCGTCCGACAGGATCGGCTTCTTCGTCTTCCAGGCGCTCATGGTGATCGGGATGGTCTCGATCATGGCGACGTTCAACGGCGTGCGCGCCGACGGCATCGACTTCGTCATCCACAACCACTGGGTGTACCCGATCGTCTTCGTCTTCGCGTTCGTCTGGCGCCGCACGGTCGCCAACGCGATCTCGGGCTTCCTGATCCCGCGCCTCGTCGCGGGCAGGCTCTCGGGTCCCGCCGCGTGCCTGGCGAAGAGCGCGATCAACGTCACGTCGATGAACCCGTTCGTCTGCCTGTTCGTCGGCCTGCTCACGCGCGGCCCGGCCGGCGCGGTGTCGTTTCTGGTCGCCTCGCAGCCGCTCTCGCTCGTCGCCGCCATCAGCGTGAACTTCCTCGTGGTCGGCCCCGTCATCAAGATGCTCGTGATCAACCACGTGGACGCGACTGACAACGTGCGGCTGCTGCTGCGCTCGCACCGCGCGCTGCGCCCGGTGATGGTGCTCTTCGGGATGTCGTAGGCGCGCCCCCCTCCACGAGGTCCAGCATGCCCTGGCGGTCGTGCACGCCGAGCTTGCGATAGACGTGCGTGAGGTGCGTGTTCGCCGTGCCCGCCGAGATGCCGAGCTCCTCCTGGACGCGCTGCATGGTCCGCCCGCGGGCGAGCAGGCCGAGCACCTGCGCCTCGCGCTCTGACAGGCCGTAGGCGCGGGCGACGGCGTCGACGCGAAGGGCGAAGCGGCGCGGGGCGGCCGGGCGCTGCTCGTCGGCGTTCGTGAGCTCCACGAGGGTGTGCTCGTCCAGGACGAACAGCAGCGACAGCATGGCGAGCGTCGCGGACAGCAGCGCGAGCAGGCTCGAGGCGCGGTAGCCCAGCGTCGCGAAGGACACGAGCGAGCTGCCGAGCAGCGTGCCCGCCAGGCTCGCGAGCGCGAAGGCGCCCATGCCGGGGGCGAACGTGACGCCCAGCGGCACGCGGTACTCGCTCGCCGCGCGGACGAACACGACGATGGCGAACGCGATCAGCAGGAAGTGACAGGTCAGTGTCGCGAGGTCCCCGAGCAGCCACACGCCGCGCACGATCGGCGCCAGCAGGAAGAGAAACGCGAGCACCGAGGTGCACGCGCCGTTGAGCAGGCCGTGCCTGCCGGTGCGCGACGAGGCGTCGGCGAGCGCGGCCAGGGTCACGGCGCCGAGC
>CACZRK010000024.1 GCA_902783515.1 uncultured Coriobacteriaceae bacterium
CCGCGAGGCGCGGGCGCCTTTGACGCCGCGGTGGGCGCGCTCGTCGCGTCGGGCGCGGCGCGCGCGGCGATCTGCACGATCGCGAGCTGGATCCGCAGGACCTGCGCGGGCACGACGCACATGCTCGGCGACATCTGGGACCGCGGCGCGCGCGGCGACGCCGTGATGGCGCAGCTCATGGCCATCCCGGAGTGCGACGTGCAGTGGGGCAACCATGACGTCTGCTGGATGGGCGCGGCCGGCGGCGACCCGACGTGCGTCGCGACGTGCCTGCGCAACAACCTGAAGTACGGCAACGTCGAGCAGTTCGAGCGGGGCTACGGCATCGGGCTTGACGACCTGCGCGCCTTTGCGGCGCGCACCTACGTCGATGAGGGCGAGGGCGGGATGCCGCCGGTGCTGAAGGCCATCTCGGTGCTGCTCTTCAAGAGCGAGGGACAGGCGATCCGCCGTCACCCCGAGTGGCACATGGGGCGGCGCCTGCTGCTGGACAAGATGGACCTCGCCGCCGGGACCGTCCGCGTCGGCGACGCGGACTACCCGCTGCGCACGACCGACTTCCCGACCGTGGACCTCGCGCCCGGCGGCGACGCCTACGCCTACACCGCCGAGGAGGCCCGCGTCATGGACGGCCTTGTCGCGGCCTTCACGGGCAGCGAGCGGCTGCGCGCCCAGATCCAGTGGCTCTACGACAACGGCGGCGTCTACCGGGTCGTGCCCGGCCGCGCCGGCCGCGGCGGCTACCTGCTCGTGCACGGCTGCGTGCCGCTCGCCGAGGACGGCACGCTCGCCCAGGTGGACTGCGGCGACCGCACGCGCGCGGGCCGCGAGCTGCTGGACTGGACCGACGCGGTCTGCCGCCGTGCGTGGGAGGGTCGCGCCCAGGCGGACCTTGACTGGATGGGCTTCTTCTGGACCGGCTGGCAGTCCACGTTCATGGGGCGCGTCGTGAAGACCTTCGAGCGCACCTACCTCACGGACACGACCACGTGGGCCGAGCCGGAGGACCCCTACTACGCGCTCACGAACGACGACCCCGCCGCCTGCGGCGTCGTGCTGCGCGCGTTCGGCTGCGACCCCGCGCGCGACGTGATCGTGAACGGCCACACGCCCGTCAAGCTGCCCAAGGGGCAGCGCCCCGTGCGCGGCGGCGGCAGGCGCTACGTCATAGACGGCGGCTTCTGCAGGGCGTACCGCAAGAGCACGGGCATCGCCGGCTACACGCTCATCGATGACGACGAGGGCGTGCGCCTCGTGACGCACGGCGAGTTCGCGGGGCTTGACGCCGCGCTGGACGACCACGCGGACGTCTCGCACGAGTCCGAGCGCCTCGCGTAGGGGAGGTGCGCCCGCGGGCGACGCCGTTGCCTCGGCGCCAGTCGCGGGCGCCGGGACCGGGGCTCAGTAGTCCTGGCCTCGGCTCTCGTCGCGCCGCGCGCGGCGTTCGGCGTCCTGCCGCCGCCCGACGAGCACGTCCTGGCGCAGATGCCGCAGCGCCTCCAGGAACAGGCCGCGGAACATCGCACGCGGGCCGGCGTATGCCATGGACTGGCGCTGCCAGTTGCTCTCCTCGGTGCTGTAGCAGTGGACGTCGCAGGTGCGGCAGGAGGGCTTGGGGTCCTTCGGGCACATCACGCGGCGGTACTCGCCGTAGCGCGCGTGCGCGGCGCAGTCGGGGCAGAGCAGCGGGACCTTCGCGGCGGGGAAGGCGCCGGCGCGCACGGCCTCGCTGTCGTAGGGCAGGCGGTCCGCCCGGGCGTGATGGTCGGCACACCAGATCTCGGTCATGCGCGCGAGCGTGACCACGTCCTGCGCGACGTGCGGCACCTCGGCGAGCCGACGCCGGTACTCGCGTCGCTGCTCGGGGGTCATGTCCTCGGCATGCGCGGGCGCGTCGCCGCCCGTCTGCACGCGCTCGTCTAGCATCGCATCTCCTCCGGTCCGGTCTTGCCGATCATGATCTTCAGGATCTCGTTGTCGGTGTCGCGCATGCCCACGCGGCCGACGTAGCCCATGGACATGATGGTCGTCTCCACGTCGCTCGCCACCAGCCCGTCGCCGGCGCAGAAGTCGTCGCCGAGCATCGCCATCTGGTGGCCGAGCATGGCGGCGTCCACGGCGCTCGCGATCTTCGCGGCGCAGCTCGCCTTGGCGCCGTCGCACATGATGCCGCCCACGTTCGCGAGCGTGTTCACCACGGTCGACCCGATCTGCGCCGTCGTGCCGCCCGCGAGGTACGTCACGCCCGCGCCCGCGCCCGCGGCGGCGCACACGACGCCGCAGAAGGCGGACAGGCTGCCGATGTAATGCTTGAGGTGCAGCGCGCAGAGGTTGGCGAGCGCGAGCGCCCGCAGGAGCTGGTCGTGCGGCGCGTGGACGGTCTCGGCGTACTCGATGACGGGCAGGCTCACCGTGACGCCCTGGTTGCCCGAGCCGGAGTTGATCACCACGGGCAGCGAGCAGCCGCCCATGCGGGCGTCCGAGCCCGCCGCCGCGCGGGCGCGCATGCGCGTGGTGACGTCTATGGGGCGGGTCGCCATGATCGTCCGGCCGATCTCGCTGCCCCAGTGGCCGGAGAGGCCCTCCTGGGAGATGGCGGTGTTGCAGGCGATCTGCCGCTCCAGCACCTCGCGCAGGCCGGGCAGTGCGTCAAGGTCCGCCGTGCGCGCGAAGTCGCAGATGCGCTCCATCGTGAGCGAGGCCTTCACCTCCTCGCAGCTCTCAGTCGCCTCGCCGCCGGCCGCATCCCCGTCGCGGGGCGCCTCGTCGCCAGCCGTGCCCGCGCCCTCCTCGCGCGCGTCGCCGGCGCAGCCGCACCCGTCCGGCTCGACGTCCAGGGCGCCGGGGCAGATGGCCTCCACGCGCTCGGGTGCGACGTCCGCGCCGTCGTACGTCACGCGCGTCACGTTCGTGTGGCGCTCGGAGATCGTCACGCTCGCCTCGTGCCGCGCGCCCGCCGCGTCCACGCCGCGGACCGTGGCGACGATGTGCAGGTTGGGCACGCCCTCCACGAGCTCGACGTCGCAGAAGCCGCGGGCGACCGCGTCCCGGGTCCTCTCGACGTCATCGTGCGTCACCGCCTGCAGGACCTGCAGGCGGGCGGTGGGGTCGCCGCCGATGACGCCAAGGGTCGCGGCGCACTCGACCCCCTTCATGCCCTCGGCGTTCGGCACGGCGACGCTCTTGACGTTCTTGATGATGTTGCCGCTGCAGGCGACGCTCACGTGTTCGCAGGGCGCGCCGAGCACGCGCGCGGCGAGCGCGGCGGCGTAGGCGAGCGCGATGGGCTCGGTGCATCCAAGCGCGCAGACGAGCTCGCTGCGCAGCAGGCGGACGTAGGATCGGGCGCAGGCAGTGTCCATGGCGTTCCCTCTCATGGGTCTCTCGTGCCGGGCGTGCCCGGGCGCGGCGCGACGGGGGCGTCGGCGTCGGCACGCCCGGGCGCGGCGCGTCTAGAGCGCGATCTCCAGCTTGACGGGGCAGTGGTCGCTGCCGCGCACCTCGGTGAGGATGGAGGCGTCGGTCACGCGCGGGGCGAGCGCGTCGCTCACGAGGAAGTAGTCGATGCGCCACCCCGCGTTGCGCGCGCGGGCGTTGAAGCGATAGCTCCACCAGCTGTAGGCGTCGCGCGCGTCGGGGTGCAGGGCGCGGAAGGTGTCGACGAACCCGGCGTCGAGCAGGGCGGTGAACTTCTCGCGCTCCTGGTCGGAGAAGCCCGCCTTGCCGCGGTTGGGGCCGGGGTTCTTCAGGTCTATCTCCTCGTGCGCCACGTTGAAGTCGCCGCACGTGATGACCGGCTTGGAGGCGGCCAGCTCCGTGAGGAACCCGCGGTAGGCGTCGTCCCACGCCATGCGGTAGTCGATGCGGGCGAGGCCCTCCTGCGCGTTGGGCGTGTAGACGTCCACGAACCAGAAGGCGGGGAACTCGAGCGCGCAGATGCGCCCCTCGTCGTCGGGGTTCTCCGGGAAGCCGTAGCGCACGCCCATCGGCTCCTCGCGCGAGAAGACGGCCGTGCCCGAGTAGCCCTTGCGCTCGGCGAAGTTCCACGTCTGCGCGTAGCCGGGCAGCTCAAGGCCGAGCTTGGCGCGGTCGGGCTCCTGCAGCTTGGTCTCCTGCAGGGCGATGACGTCGGCGTCTAGCGCGTCCACCACGCGGTCAAAGCCCTTCCTGAGCACCGCGCGCAGCCCGTTCACGTTCCAGGAGACCATGCGCAGCGTGCCGGGCGTGCGCGGCGCGAAGCTCAGGTCTCGGTTCAGCAGGTCGTCATCGGCGGCAGCCATGGCGTTCGTCCCTTCCCGCGCCGCACCCGTCGCCCCCGGCCCCCGGGACGTCCGTCGTCCTGGCGGCCGGCACTAGCCGAGCAGCGAGTGATACGTCAGCGCGATGATCATCGTGATGAGGCCGGACACGCCGATGGCGATGCCGCTCATGGCCCCCTCCAGCTCGTTGATCTCCAGCGCCTTGCTCGTGCCGATCGCGTGGCTGCAGGTGCCGATGGCCACGCCCGCGGCGATGGGGCTCTTCACGTGGAAGAGCTTGGTGAGCGTCGGCGCCAGGATGGAGCCCATGATACCGCTCGCGATGACGACGGCGACGGTGATGGAGGTGATTCCGCCGAGCTCCTGCGAGATGCTCATGGCGATGGGGGTCGTGACCGACTTGGGCAGCGTGGACATCGTGACGGCCTGGTCCATGCCGAACGCCTTGCACAGCAGGTAGGAGGAGACGATGGAGGTGATGGAGCCCATGAGGCAGCCGGCGAGGACCGGGATGAAGTGCTTCTTCAGAATGGTGATCTGCTGGTAGATGGAGAACGCGAGCACCGCCGTGGCGGGCCCGAGGAAGAACGAGATCACGCGCGCGCCCTGCTGGTAGTCGGACAGCGGGATGCGGAACGTCGTCAGGATGACGATGATGAACGTCACGGCGACGAGCAGCGGGTTGAGCAGCGGGGTGCGGATGTGCTTGTTGAGCCAGACGGCCCCCTCAAAGGCGACGATGGACAGGATGATGCCAAACGAGACGTGCAGCGCGGTCAGCAGCATTAGCGCGCGCCCTCCTTCGAGTCGGTCCGGACGGCGGCCTGCGCGTCGCCGCCGGCGATCGCGGCGCGCGCCTTGCGCGCGTCGAGCCTGGCCATGAGGTTCATGACGGTGGAGACGGTGAACGAGGTGACGAAGAACACGAGCACCGTCGTGATGAGGCAGATGAGGACGAGCTTGATGATGTTCGGCGCGATCATGGAGAAGCTGCCCATGATGGCCACCGCCGCCGGGATGAAGAAGATCGACATGTGGTCGAGCAGGAAGTTCGCGCCGTCGGCGATGTTGCGCATGCGCAGCGTCCCGGTCATGAGGAAGACGAGCAGCACGATCATGGAGACGATGTTGCTCGGGACGTCCACCGGCAGGATGTCCGCCAGGCGCTCGCCCGCCATGCAGACGGCGACGATGAGCGCGATCTGCAGGATGATGCGCACGGCCTTGTGCAGGTGGACGTGGGCGCGGATGAGCGCCTTGCGCATCCGCGCGATGCGTGCCTCGCGCGGCGAGATGACGCCGTCGCCGTTCAGGTCGGGGTTGATCGCGTCCACCTTGCGCTTGATGAGCGACTCGCTGACGACGTCCGCCTCGTCCACAACGCGCAGCGGGGACTGGAGCAGGGGGACGCGCGAGTCACGGTCGGCACCCTCGCGCTCGCGCTCCTCCTCGGCCACGACCTCGTCGGCGATGTCGTCCCCCAGGTTGCTGGCCATCCCGTGGTCGTCGTCAAACAGCGTGCTGTCGTCGTCGCGCATGTGCAGGTCATCGATCCTTCCGCGCCGCCGGGGAGCCTCGTGGTTGCGTGAGGGGTCCCATCCTAGCAGCGCCTCTGCCGCGTCGGGTAGATTCGCGGTGACGATACGTGGTCTTCACCTGAGCTTCGCGCGATCGTCACCGAGCGGGCACGCCCCGCGCGGCCCCGCGAGCCCGCGCTCGCCCATTCATGCGCGAATGGTCACGTTCGCGCGGCGCGGGGGCTTGCGGCGGACCCCCGCACGCGCGACTGGTACAATCGGCGGCGCTGACGCGCGCGGTGACGTGCGCGGGCATCCGGCCCGCCATGCGCGCGCGAGCACGAGAGACGTCGATACGAGACCGGCCGAGCCGCCGGCCGGCGAGGGGGCAGGCGACCGCATGACACAGATGGACCGCGAGAAGATCGAGGCCGGCGTCAGGCTGATCCTGGAGGGCATGGGCGAGGACCCGACCCGCGAGGGCCTGCGCGAGACGCCGGCGCGCGTCGCCCGCGCGTGCGAGGAGGTGTGCGGCGGCCTCGGCCGCGACGCTGCCGAGCCGCTCGCGGTGACGTTTGACGCCGACTGCCACGACCTGGTGTGCGAGCGCGACATCGCGTTCCACTCGCTGTGCGAGCACCACCTGCTGCCCTTCTTCGGGCACGCGCACGTCGCGTACCTGCCGGGGGAGGACGGCCGCGTCTGCGGGCTGTCAAAGCTCGCCCGCGTGGTGGAGATCGCCGCGCGCCGCCCCCAGCTGCAGGAGCGCCTCACCGCGCAGGTCGCCGACGCGATCGAGCGCGCGCTGGCGCCCGCCGGCGTGCTGGTGGTGCTGGAGGCCGAGCACCTGTGCATGACGATGCGCGGGGTGCGCAAGCCCGGCGCGACGACGGTGACGAGCGTCGCGCGCGGCGCGCTGCGCGACGACCTCGCGCTGCGGGCGCAGGCCCGCGCGATGATCATGGGGGTTCGATGAGATGGGCATGAGGCACTTGAGCTGTGATGACCGCGCCGCGACCGCGGCGGCGGGAGAGCCCGCGCGCGTCTGGCGCTGCGGCGCCCGGATGCTTGACCTGGGCAGGACGCGCGTGATGGGCATCGTGAACGTGACGCCGGACTCCTTCTCCGACGGCGGCCTGCACGCCACGACCGAGGCGGCCGTGGCGTGGGGCCTGAGGCTGCTTGACGACGGCGCCGACATGCTCGACGTCGGCGGCGAGTCCACGCGCCCCGGCTTCACGCCGGTCCCGGACGAGGAGGAGATCGCGCGCGTCGTGCCGGTGGTTCGCGCCCTCGCGGGACGGGGCGCCCTCGTCTCGGTGGACACGCGGCACGCCGCGGTCGCGCGCGCGGCCGTGGAGGCGGGCGCCTGCGTCGTGAAC
>CACZRK010000025.1 GCA_902783515.1 uncultured Coriobacteriaceae bacterium
CGCCCTTCAGCGTCTGGCGGCGCGCGATCATGTCCGCGTGCGGGTCAGGCACGGGGATCGCCGACAGCAGGGCGCGCGTGTACGGGTGCAGCGGGTTGTCGTACAGCTCGTCGGCGTCGGCGAGCTCCACGATGCGGCCGAGGTACATGACGCCGATGCGCGACGAGATGTGACGCACCATGGACAGGTCGTGCGCCACGAACAGGTACGTGAGGTGGAGCTCCTGCTGCAGGTCCTCGAGCATGTTGACGACCTGCGCCTGGATGGAGACGTCCAGGGCGGAGATGGGCTCGTCGCACAGGATGAAGTCCGGCTTGACGGACAGGGCGCGGGCGATGCCCACGCGCTGGCGCTGGCCGCCGGAGAACTCATAGGCGAACTTGTACATGTCGTCGTGGTGCAGGCTCACGCGGTCGAGCATCTCGGCGACGCGATCGTCGATCTCGTCCGCGCTCATGGACGTGCCCACCCGCATCGGCTCGCTCACGATCTCGCGGACCGTCTGGTGCGGGTCCAGCGAGAGGTACGGGTCCTGGAAGACGATCTGCATGCGGCGGTGGATGTCCACGAGCGCGCGCCCGTGAGCGCGCGTGATGTCGTGGCCGTCAAACTCGATCGTGCCGGCGGTCGGCTCGTACATGCGGATGAGGGTGCGGCCGAGCGTGGACTTGCCGCAGCCGCTCTCCCCCACCAGGCCGAAGGTCTCGCCGCGCCGGATGTCCAGGTCGATGCCGTCCACGGCGCGGACGACCTGCTTGCTGGTGCCGAAGAAGCTGCGCACCGGGAAGTGCTTGCACACGCCGCGGGCGCGCAGGATGACGTCGTCCCCGGCGCCATCCGTGCGTCCTGCCGTGGCGGCCACGCTCTCAGTCGCGCTCATCTCGCGTCCCCCTTCGCGTCGTGCGAGGCGGCGTCTTCGGCCGGCCTCCTCGTGCGGTCCATCCGGTCAAGCTCGTCGGCCGTGAACACGCACCGTGCGGTCTGCTCGCCCTCGTACGCGATGAACGCGGGCATCGCCTGGCGGCAGCGGTCGCAGGTGTACGTGCAGCGGTCCGCGAACGGGCAGCCGTCGGGCGGGTCGACGAGCGAAGGCGCCGAACCGGGGATGGACACGAGCCGCCCGTGGCGGCGGTCCGCCGGGTTCGGCACGGCGCCGAGCAGCGCGCGCGTGTAGGGGTGGCGCGGGCGCAGGAAGATGTCGTCGACCGTGCCGGTCTCCATGATGACGCCGCCGTACATGACCGCCACGCGGTTGCACACGTTGGCGACCACGCCCAGGTCGTGGCTGATGAGCACGACGCTCATGCCCGCCTCGTCGCGCAGACGGCGCAGCAGGTCAAGGATCTGCGCCTGGATGGTGACGTCAAGGGCGGTCGTGGGCTCGTCGGCGATGAGGAGCTTGGGCTGGCAGCACAGCGCCATGGCGATGAGCACGCGCTGGCGCATGCCGCCGGAGAACTCGTGCGGGTACTGGGAGAGGCGCTGCTCCGGCGAGGGGATGCCCACCTGTCCGAGCACGCGCACCGCCTCGGTGTCGGCGGCGGCGCCCGTGAGGCCGCGGTGGCGCTTGAGGACCTCGCGCAGGTGCTTGCCGATGGTGCGCAGCGGGTCGAGCGAGGTCATCGGGTCCTGGAAGATCATCGCGATCTCCCCGCCGCGCATGCGGCGGCGCTCCTCGTCGCTCATCGCGAGCATGTCGCGCCCGCAGAAGGTGAGCTCGTCCGCCTCCACGTCGGCGTTGTCGGGCATGAGGCCCATGACCGACTTCATCGTCACGCTCTTGCCCGAGCCGGACTCGCCGACCACGGCGAGGAAGTCGCCCTCGCGCACGGTCAGGTCCACGCCGCGAACCGCCTTGACCAGCGAGCGGTGCGCGTGGAACGTCGTGCGCAGGTTGCGCACGCGCAGGAGGTCGCCCGCGGGCGCCTGTTGGGTGTCAGCCATACCTACTCCCTCTCCCCGCTCATGACCTGCGGGTCGGCGAAGACGCGCATGATGTTGCCCAGCTTGTTGAACGCGAAGATCACGATCACGATCAGCAGGCCGGGGATGATGGCCATGTAGATGTCGTTCTGCATGTACTGCTGCGCGTCCTGCAGCATGGAGCCCCACGAGGACATGGGCTGCTGCACGCCGACGCCCAGAAACGACAGCGACGACTCGGTCATGATCGCGCTCGCGAGGCTCGTCGTGGACGCGGTGATGATGGTGGGCAGCGCCGCGGGGATGATGTGCCGGATGATCACGCGCGCCGGCGAGACGCCGCAGAGCTGCGCGTACTGCACGAAGTCGCGCTCCTTGATCGTCTGCGTCTCGGTGCGGACCAGACGGGCGATCTCCATCCAGCTGAACAGGCCGATGACCAGGATGATGCTGGTCAGGCCGGGCTTGAGGAAGATGCTCACGACGGTGACGAGGACGAGCCACGGCACCGAGGACAGCACGTCGACGATGCGCATGAGGATTGCGTCCACGATGCCGCCGAGCAGGCCGGCGACCGTGCCGACGATGATGCCGATCACGAGGCTCGTGAGCATGGCGAGCACGCCGACGAGCAGCGAGACGCGGCCGCCGTACAGCACGCGGGCGAAGTAGTCGCGCCCGAGCTGGTCGGTGCCGAAGATGTGCTGGGCGCTTGGGGCGGCGAGGCGATGCGCGACGTCGGTGGCGTTGGGGCTCAGCGGCAGCAGCGGCGCGATCAGGCACGCGACGACGACGATGGCGAGCAGGGCGAGCGAGACGATGGCAACCTTGTCGTGGCGGAACGCCGACCAGGCTGCCTGGGCGCGCGTGTGCCGGCGGGCGGGGCGCCTCCGGGCGTCGGCCGCGGGCGCGGCGGTGGGTGCGGTGGCGGCCATTAGCGGGCACCTCCCTGACGGATGCGCGGGTCGGCGAGCGCGTTGAGCACGTCGGCGAGCAGGTTGCCGATGATGACGAGCGTCGAGGACAGGATGAGGATCGCCATGACGATCGGGTAGTCCATGCCCTTGATGGCCGTCATGAAGTAGGGGCCGACGCCCGGCCAGCTGAAGATGGTCTCGGTGATGATGGCACCCGTCACGAGCATGGGCAGCGCCATGCCGAGGCGCGTGAGCACCGGGCCGAGGACGTTGCGGCAGACGTGCCGGAACATGATCTCGGCGCGCTTCGCGCCGAAGGCCTCCTGCACCATGACGTAGTCCTGCGTGATCTGCGTGATCGTGGAGGAGCGCACGTAGCGCAGGTTGTCCGGCAGGAAGGCGATCGTGAGCGTCACGAACGGCAGGATGTAGTGGCGCAGCACGTCCACGAACGACCCGTCGCCCACGGTCTGCATGCCCACGATCGGCAGGGCGCGCAGCAGGTAGCCGAACACGAAGATGAGCAGCATGGCGAGCCAGAACGACGGCACGGCGATCAGGACCGAGGCGATGCCGTCTATGACGTGGTCCAGGCGCGAGCCGCGGTGCGAGCCGGCGACCAGGCCGAGCACGATCGCGGTCACGTAGGCGACCAGGTAGCTCGGCAGCACGAGCAGGATCGTGTTGGGGATGCGCACCGCGAGCTGCTCGGCGATGGACGACTTCGTGACGATGGAGTACCCGAAGTTGCCTTGCAGCAGGCCTCCCAGCCACGCGAAGTACTGCACCCAGACCGGCTGGTCATAGCCGTACTGGGCCTTGATGGCCGCGATCGTCTCCTCGGACATCTTCGGCGTCGTCATGGCGTCGATGGCGTCGTATGGCGCCGCGCGCATGAGCAGGAACACGATGATGGAGATGAGGAGAAGAAGCGGGATGGCGATCAGCAGTCGCCGAGCGATGTACTTGGCCACGGTCCCACCCTCTCTTGTGTCGGCCGCGCCCCTTCCGACGCGGCGTGGGTCATAGCGGCGCGCCCCGTGCGGGCGCCCCCTCTACACGCAAGCGGCCGCGCGCCCGGCATCGTCGTGCGATGCGGGCGCGCGGCCTCGTCTGCGCTGCCGGACGCGCTTACTGCATGTCCAGCTTGGAGAGGTCCTCAAAGGTGTAGACCGGCACGAGGCCCGCCTCCTGGATGTTCGTGACGTTGGAGGTGGTCACGAGCAGGCGCTTGTTGGAGTACAGCGGGTAGAACGCGCCCGTGTTCTGGACGGCCGCCTGCAGGTCGGAGAAGATCTTCTTGCGCTTGTCGGGGTCAAGCTCCGAGGCGCCCTGCGCGAACAGCTCGTCGATCTCCGGGTACGCGTCGCCCCAGTGCATGTAGTTCCAGTTGGCGTCGCTCTCGAACAGCGGGGCGAACGTCGTGGGGTCGATGCCCATGATGTAACCGCCGAAGTACATGTCGTAGTCGCCGCCGTCGTCGAGCATCGTGTTGCTGAGGGCGGTCGGATCGACGGCCTGGATGTTCAGCGTGATGCCGGCCTCGGCCGCCTGCTCCTTCATCATGAGCGCGTCGGTCTCGGTGAGCGTGTTGCCCGAGTCGTAGGCGATCGTGAAGGTCGGGTTCGCCTGGCCGGCGTCGGCGAGCAGCTGCTTGGCCTTCTCGACGTCGCGGTCGTACTTCTCCACCGCGTCGGCGTCATAGAACTCGCTGATGGTGGGCAGGAAGGTGTACTCGACGTCATAGTACTGCGGGTCGAGCAGGGCGGCGTTGCAGATGGCCGGCTTGTCGAACGAGTACAGGATGGCCTTGCGCACGTTCTCGTTGGTCACGCGGTTGCAGTTGATGGCGAGGTAGGCGACGCGGCCTTCGGAGTACGGGGTCACCGTGAGGCCGTTGCCCTGGATGTTCATCTGCTGGACCTCGGCGGGCGTGCCGATCCAGGCGTTGACCTCGCCGGCCTGGATGGCCTGCATGCCGGTGTTCTCGTTCGTGACGATCTGGAAGACGACCTGGTCAATGTGCGGGGCGCCGAGGAAGTAGTCCTTGTTGGCCTCAAAGCGCAGGTACTGGCCGGGCTGATACTCCATGAGCTGGTAGGGGCCGGTGCCGACGGGCGTGTTGTTCACGTCGTTGTGCTCCCAGTCGGTCACGCCCTCGTAGAGGTGCTTGGGCATGATGAAGCCCTGGCTGATCATCTCGGCGGCGTTGGCGATCGCGATCGGGAACGTGAAGGTGACGGTGAGGTCGTCGACCTTCTTGACCTCCACCTTGCCCTGGTCGTAGACGAGCTGGCTGTACTGGTTGGCCGTCTCGGTGGACTCGATCGCCTCGTAGGTGAACACGACGTCGTCGGCCGTGAACGGCTCGCCGTCCTGCCACTTGACGCCCTCGTGCAGGTGCACGGTGAGCGTCTTGCCGTCGTCGGAGGTGTCGTAGGAGTCGGCGAGGAAGTAGTTGATGCCGTCGGCGTTGTACATCCACAGCGGCGAGTAGACGAGCTTCAGCGTCATGAGGCCGAAGCGGTCGCCCGTCGTGATGACGTTCGGCGAGACGCTCGGGTCGCCGGCGATGGCGTAGGTGAACGTCTTGCCGCCGTCGCCGGCGAAGGCGAAGGTCGCGTCGGTGGCGGAAATGCCCATGGCGGCGAGCAGCGCCGTCGCGGCCGTTGCGCCCGCGCCCTTGATGAAGGAGCGGCGAGAGAACTCGGATCCAAGCATGGTGCTCATGTGCGTTTCCCTCCTTGCGGGATGGGTCCCGGGAACAGCGCGGTCACGCGCCGCCCGCGCCGCGTTGGCGGGGCGGGCGGCGGCATGGTGCGCGCGATGACATGTGGGGTTCGCGGTCCGGCGAGCCCCGCTCGTACTCTACCCTACGGCGTGCGTCGGGATTCTGACGAATGGGCATTGTACACCCGAGAGGTGTATTCTCATGCCCGCGCCACAGGCACGCCGCGCCGGCGGGCGGGCGCCCCTGCCTCCCCGGCGCTGCGCGGCCTGGAGCTGCCGAGCCCCGCCTAGCCCTGGACCCTCAGCTTGTCATAGTCCTCGAACGTGTAGATCGGGATGAGCTTCGCGTCCTCGATGCCGGACACGCGGGCGGTCGTGACGAGCAGGCGCTTGTTGGAGTACAGCGGGTAGAAGGCCGCGTTGTCCTGGATGCGCGCCTGGACCTTGTCATAGATCTCGGCACGCTTGTCGTGGTCGGTCTCCTGGCGGCCCTGCGTGAACAGGTCGTCGAGCTCCGGGTCGTCCAGGTGGCCGTAGTTGGACGGGCTGCCGCTCGTGAACTCGTCAGCATAGGAGTCAGGGTCGATGCCCATGATGTAGCCGCCGAACGTGATGTCGTAGTCGCTGGACGCGTCGCGCTGCGCCTGAGAGAGCGCCGCCGACTCCAGGCCGACGAGCTCCAGCGTGATGCCGGCCTCGGCCGCCTGCTCCTGCGCGACGATCAGCGCGTTGGTCTGCAGGGAGTCGCTGCCCGTGTAGGCGACGCGGAACGTGGGGCTGGTCTGGCCGGCGTCGGCAAGCAGCTGCGTGGCCTTCTGGACGTCGCGCTCGTACTTCTGGACGGCGTCGGGGTTGTAGAACTCGCTGGTGGTGGGCAGGAACGTGTACTCGAGCTCGTAGTACTCGTCGCTGAGCGCCGCGGCGTCGGCGATCGCCTTCTTGTCCAGCGCGTACCACAGCGCCTGGCGGACGCGCTGGTCGGTCACGCGCTGCGCGTTGAAGGTGAGGTAGGCGACGCGGTTCTCGGAGTAGGGCGTGACCGTGAGGCCGTTGCCCTGGATGTCCATCTGCTGAATCTGGGCCGCCGTGCCGATCCACGCGTCCACCTGGCCGGTCTGGATCGCCTGCATGCCGGTGTTCTCGTTCGTGACGATCTGGAAGACGATGCCGTCGGTCTGCGGCGCGCCCTTGAAGTAGTCCTTGTTCGCGGCAAACTGGACGTAGGAGCCGGCCTGGTAGTCGGCGAGCGTGTAGGGGCCGGTGCCGACGGGCCTGGCGTTGACGTCGTTGTTCTCGAAGTCGGTGACGCCCTCGTAGACGTGGCGCGGGAAGATCCACACGCCGTCGGGGCCCTGCAGCTTCTCGAGCGCCGCGGCGTTCACGAACGGGAAGGTGAACTTGACGGTGAGGTCGTCGACCGCCTCGACCTCCACCTTGCCGTCGTCGCCGTAGTTGAGGCTGGAGTAGGCGTCCGCGGTCGGGATGCTCTGGATCGTCTGGTACGTGAACACGACGTCGTCGGCCGTGAACGGCTCGCCGTCGCTCCACGTCACGCCCTCGTGCAGGTGGAACGTGAACTCCTTGTGGTCGTCGGACTCGTCGTAGCCGTCGGCGAGGTACCACGTGATGCCGTCGGCCCGGTACGTGAACAGCTGGTTGAAGAGCAGCTTGAGCGTCATGAGGCCGTAGCGGTCGTTCGTCGTGACCGGGTTCACGTTGGAGCCGGGGTCGCCGGCGATCGCGTACGTGAAGGTGCCGCCGGACTCGGCGGCGCCGGCGAACGTAGCGTCCAGCGGAGAGATGCCGAGGCGCGCGAGCAGGCCGGCGGCCGCGGCGGCGCCGGCGAGGCCGACGAACGAGCGGCGGGAGACGCCGGACGCGGCGATGCGGTCCGAGGCGGCGGGGACGGTGGCGGTGGCGACGTTGGTGGCAGGCATGTGGACCTCCTTGGTCGTGACTCATGACGATGGCGTCGATCAGAGCGCGGGCGTGACGGGCTGCCCTGCGGGCGCGCACGCGCATTGTGCGTGCATACCTTACGTGCGTGCGATAATGCCTATCTGGTCGGTGGTCTTTATGACAGTTCATGAGACTACTACTTCAGTAGACATTGTGCAAGCCCCTCAATCGGTTATGTATCCCGGCGATGGTGCGCGCGTGCATGCCGTGACGGGCGAAGGCGCGGACGGCCGGACGGCACGGGTGGGCGGCACCGAGTGGATGACGCGCGTCGCGTTCCGGTCGGCCTGCAGGAAATACCGACGCGTGCGGTCATGATTCGGTTTTTCCGACTCTCATTTTTCTGAGCTTGGAAGACTCGTGATTACGATAGGTACACGTTCCTGCGGTGATACCGTTGCCGCTCTTCGTCATACGGTCTTCAGTCACCTGGCGCAGTCAGGAAAACCGACTCGTGCGGTCACGCCTCGGTTTTCTTGTCAGCGCAACCTCACGCGTCGGTTTTTCTTACAGTGCGGGCGACCTCGCGGACAGACTCTCGCCCGTCGCTCGCTCTTAACCGTCGCCCCGGTCGCGCCCGTCATGGGGAGCGCCACAGCAAACGGCCGGCCCCTGACCCCCGAGGGGGCGGGACCGGCCGCCTGAGACCATCCTCTTGTCGCGCTCACGACACGGCGCGGACCGCCGTGGTCGCGAGCGCCATCCACGTGCCGGCGCTACGCCTTCTCCGCGGCGCCGCCGACCTGCTCGCCTCCGGCCTTCTCGCCGCCGCAGTCGCACCCGCACCCGCAGCCACAGTCGTCGCCGCAGTCGCAGTCGCCATCACAGTCGCAGTCGCACCCGCAGCCGCCCACGCTGTACCCCAGCGCCTCGGCGAGCGCGTTGGTGACGTCGTCCAGGGCGACGAGCCGCTCGTCATGCGAGGACATGTCGCGCAGCTTGACCTTGCCCGCGGCCAGCTCGTCGGGGCCGACCACGACGATGAACGGCGCGGCGTACTTGTCCGCCTGCTTGAACTGGCCCTTGAGCGACTTGCCCTGGCGGTCCGCCTCCACGATGAAGCCGTTGTCCCGCAGCTCCTGGGTGAGCGCGAACGCGGCGCCGGCGACCTCGGGCTCGGCCACGGCGACGTACGCGTCGGGCCTGACGGGCTCGGGCAGCGTCGCCCCGCACGCCTGCATCGCGAGCACGAGGCGCTCGAAGCCGGCCGCGAAGCCGAGGCCGGGCGTGGGCTTGCCGCCGGCCGTCTCGAACAGCTTGTCGTAGCGGCCGCCGCCGCCGATCGCGTTCTGGGCGCCGAGGCCGTCCACGACCTGCACCTCAAAGACCGTGCGCGTGTAGTAGTCAAGGCCGCGGACGAGGCGCGGGTCCTCGACGTACGCGATCCCCTGGGCGTCCAGGTAGGACTTGACCTTGGCGTAGTGCGCGCGACAGTCGTCGCACAGCGCGTCGGAGATCTTCGGCGCGCCCTCCATGACCTCGTGGCAGCGCTCGTTCTTGCAGTCAAAGGCGCGCAGCGGGTTGGTGTCGGCGCGGACCTTGCACTCGTCGCAGAGCTCGTCCAGGTGCTCGTGCATGTAGGCGCTCACGGAGTCGCGGTAGGCCGGGCGGCACGCGTCGTCGCCCATGGAGTTGATCAGCAGGCGGATGGAGGAGCGGTCGATGCCGAGCGCCTCCACGTAGCGCATGAACATGATGATGACCTCGGCGTCGGCCGCGGGGTCCTCGGCGCCCAGGCACTCGACGCCGATCTGGTGGAACTCGCGGAGCCTGCCCTTCTGCGGGCGCTCGGCGCGGAACATCGGGCCGGCGTACCACAGCTTGGCGGGCGTGCCGCCCTGCGCGACCAGGCTGTGCTCGATGGCGGCGCGCACGACGCCGGCCGTGCCCTCCGGGCGCAGCGCGAGGCGCTGGGCTGCCTTGAGGGCGTCCGCCTCGCCGGCCGCGACCTTCGCGTACGCGTCGGGCGACAGCGTCGTGAACATCTCCTTGCGGACGACGTCGGTGCCAGTGCCCAGGCCGTGCACGAAGACGTCGGCCTGCTCGAACATCGGGGTCTCGACGGGCTGGTAGCCGTAGACCGTGAACAGGTCGTCGGCGACGTCGCGCAGGTAGTTCCAGGTGAGGGCGTCGGCGGCGATCAGGTCCTCCGTGCCCTTCGGCTTGTTGATGGTCATGTGGATGCTCCAGACGAGATGCGGGTCGCGACGTCGCGGCGCGGCCGCGCGGCGGCGCCCGAACGGGCGTGATGGACGTTGGTGGCTTGACGGGGACGGATGATACCAGCCCCTTGGCGGCGTCGTGCGCACGTGGCGTGCAGGCCACCAGAAATGCGACGCGCGAGCGGGGCGGGGCGAGCGGCGCGGTATAGGATCGGCACGACGACGAACCGCGAGAGACGGGGAGCACCACCCATGCATCAGTTCACGAACGACTACTCAGAGGGCGCCTGCCCCGAGGTCCTGCAGGCACTCGTCCAGACCAACGCCGAGCAGACGCCGGGCTACACGACGGACGCCTACTGCGCCCGCGCCGCCCGGCTCGTCCTGGACGCATGCGGCCTCGCCGCCGAGGAGGCCGACGTGCGGTTCGTCGTGGGGGGCACCGCGGCCAACGTCATCTCGCTGTGCGGCCTGCTCGACCGCCCCTACGACGCCGTCGTCTGCACGCGCGACGGCCACGTGAACACGCACGAGACGGGCGCGCTCGAGTCGTGCGGCCACAAGGTGCTCGCCACCGACGACGCGGACGGCTTCCTCTCCGTCGAGAAGGTCGACGAGATCGTGCGCGCCAACGCGGCGTTCGGCAATCACATGACGCGGCCGCGCGCCCTGTACGTGAGCGACACCACCGAGCTCGGCGGCGTCTATGACGCGCGACGCCTCGAGGCGCTCGCGGCCTACGCCCACGACCACGACATGCGGCTCTTCGTCGACGGCGCGCGCATCGCGCCGGCGCTGCTCTCCCCCGCCAACGACCTGACGCTTCCCCGGATCGCGCGCCTCGCCGACGCGATGTACCTGGGCGGCACGAAGAACGGCCTGCTCTTCGGCGAGGCCGTGGTCATCCGCGACCCGCAGCTGCGCCAGGACTTCCCCTGGCTCATGAAGCAGCACCAGAACCTGCTTGCGAAGGGACGCCTGCTGGGGGTGCAGTTTGAGGCGGCGCTCACCGGCGGCGCCCCGGGCACGGCGGACGAGGCGCCCTACTGGCGCTGCGCGCGCACGGCGGACGAGACGGCCGCGCGGCTCGGGCAGGGGCTCATCGACCTCGGCTTTGAGGCCACCGCGCCCGTCAGCTCCAACCAGCTCTTCTTCCGCGTGAGCCCGGCCGTGGCGACGGCGCTCGTGCGCGACCTGGGCTGCGAGGTCTTCTTTGACGAGGGCGCCACGCGCGTCGTGCGCTTCGTGACCTCGTGGGCAACCACGGCGGCCGATGTGGACGAGGCGCTCGCCTACGCCGCCGAGCTGCGGCGGACGACGGGCGCGTAGGGGGCCGCCGCGGGACGCGCGAACCCACGGGGCGACGCGCCGCGGGCGCCGGCTACTCCGCGGGGTCCTCGTCGGGCTGCGTGAGCAGCGTCTCCACGATCGCCTGGATCGTGCGCAGGTCGCCGGGCAGCACGTGCTCGCGCGTCGAGTGCGCCGCGCGCATGCCGTTGGCGATCACGATGCCGGGGATGCCGAACGTCGCGACGACGTTGTTGTCGCTGCCGCCGAACGTCGGCTTGCCCGACGCCTCCGGCAGGCCGAGGGTCGCGCAGGCACGACGGAACGCGCGGATCACGGTCGCGTCCTCGTGCGTGCAGTACGCGTGGCAGGCCTCGTGCACCTGGAAGGTCACGCGGCCGCCGAGCTCCTGCGCGGCGCGCTCGAACGCGTCACGGACCTTCTGGACCTCCGCCTGCGCCTTCTCGTGCACGAAGCTGCGCACCTCGCCGCGGATGACGCACGTGCCGGGCACGACGTTGTTGCCGCGCCCGCCCGAGATCACGCCGACGTTGGCCGTCGTGTCGTCGCCGATGCGCCCGCAGGCGACCTCGTTGATGGCGCGGGCCGCGATCTTGATCGCGTGAACGCCCTGCTCGGGGTAGAAGCCCGCGTGCGCGGACTTGCCGAGCACCTCCACCGTGTAGATGAGGATCGTGGGGGCCTGATAGGCGTACTCGTGCGGGTCCGCGGAGTAGTCCAGCGTGTAGGCCATGTGCGCCCGGCACTGCGTGAAGTCAAACGCGCGGGCGCCGACGTTGCCGACCTCCTCGGCCACCATGCAGGCGAGCTCCACGGGACGATGCGCGACGCCGTCGCGCTCCAGGCGCTCGCACGCCGCGAGCATGCACGCGACGCCCGCGAGGTCGTCGGCGCCCAGGACCGTGTCGCCCATGCTCTCGATGCGCCCGTCCGGGCGGACCACCGCGTGCTTGTCGTGGGCCGGCAGCACGGTGTCCAGGTGCGTGACGAACAGGATCGGGTCCTCGTCCGCGAGCGCGCCCGTGCCCGGCAGGCGGCCGAGCAGGTTGCCGCACTCGCTGCCGGTGTGGGCGAGCAGCTCGAAGGCGCGGCGCATGGAGGTGAGTTCGCCGAAGCGGCGCGTCGCGGTGAGGTGGCGGTAGGTGCCGTCGTTCGTGCCGTCGGAGTGGTCCTGCGTCACGTCGAAGCCGATGGCCCGCATGCGCCGCGTGACCTCGTCGGCCATCTCGCGCTCGTGGTAGGACGGCGAGTCGATCTCCACGAGCTCGCAGAAGGTGCGCTCCACCGGCGCGAGCTCAAAGCCGTTGGCGACCCAGGCGCCTCCCCTCTCGCCACCGAGTCGCGTGTACTGCTGCGGATCGATCGTAGCCATGCGTGCCCCTCTGACGTGTGTCCGTGTTCGGTCGGTGTGCTAGCGTCCGGTCGCCTGCCTCGCGGGCGGCGCGCGACCGCGGGTGCTGGTGCGGATGCTGTGCGGGTGCGGGTGCGGGTGCGGGTGCGGGTGCGCGCGAGCATAGGGTTCCTTCCTCCGCTGGTATGACCCAGATCAGGTTGAACGGTCAGGGCGCGCGTCGCCCAGTCTCAGCCCGCCGCG
>CACZRK010000026.1 GCA_902783515.1 uncultured Coriobacteriaceae bacterium
CCTCGGTCACGACCGCACCCGCCGCGACGCGACCCGCGCGCTTGGAGGGATCAGGACGAAGCAGCAAGTAGAGCGCCACGATGGCCAGCGCGATGGCGATGAGCGTCCAGATGCCGAACGTCGCCTCGCCCGACGCCAGGCCGCCGAACTGGAAGACCCACAGGGCGACGACCCACGCGGTCAGGAACTGGTAGCCGATGGCAGCCCACGACCAGCGCGCGCTGCGCATCTCGCTGACGATCGTGGAGACCGCGGCGAAGCAGGGCATGCACAGGAGGTTGAACGCGAGGAACGAGTAGCCGGCGGCAAGCCCGAAGGAGCTCTGGAACGTCTCGTACCAGCTCGCGTCGCCGACGCTGTACAGGACGCCGATCGTGCCGACGATCTGCTCCTTGGCCATGAAGCCGGCCAGGACCGCGGCCGTGGAGCGCCAGTCGGCCCAGCCGAGGGGCGCGAAGACCCAGGAGATCGCGCTGCCGATCACGCCGAGGATGGAGTTCGCCTGGTCCTCCACGACGCCGAGCGCGCCGTTCTCGACCCCGTAGTTGGACGTGAACCAGATGATGATCGTGGCGATGAGCAGGATCGTGAAGGCCTTCTTGATGAACGCCCACAGGCGCTCCCAGACGTTGCGCGCGACGAAGCCGAGCGTCGGCACGTGGTACGCGGGCAGCTCCATGACGAAGGGCGAGGTCTCGCTCGCGAACGGGCGCGTCTTCTTCAGGATGATGCCGCTGCAGAGGATGACGGCCAGGCCCAGGAAGTAGGCGCTCGGGGCGACCCACCACAGCCCGCCGAAGACGGCGGAGGAGATGAGCGCGATGATCGGGATCTTCGCGGAGCACGGGATGAACGTCGTCGTCATGATGGTCATGCGACGGTCGCTCGGGTTCTCGATCGTGCGCGACGACATGATGCCGGGCACGCCGCAGCCGGTGCCGATGAGGATCGGGATGAACGACTTGCCGGACAGGCCGAAGCGGCGGAACACGCGGTCGAGCACGAAGGCGACGCGCGCCATGTAGCCGCAGCCCTCGAGCAGCGCGAGCAGGATGAACAGGACGAACATCTGCGGCAGGAAGCCGAGCATGCTGCAGATGCCGGTCACGATGCCGTCCACGACGACGCCCTCAAGCCAGTCGGGCACCTGCAGGCTCTCCATGAGGTCGCCGATGGCCGTGGGAACGCCGGGCACGTAGGGGCCGTAGGCGTACGGGTCGGGGCCGTCGTCGCCGAACGACTGCACCGTGTCCACCGCCTCCTGGTAGGCCGCGGCGTCCACGTCCACGTAGTCGTGCTCGGCGGTGTCCTCGTCAAAGGTCTCGTACGTGCCCGTGACGCCGGCGGCCTCGGCGGCCTGCTGCCAGTCGGCGTCGTCGGTGCTGATGCCGGCGTCGGCCGCGGCGGCCTCGTAGGCGGTTATCGCCTCGGTCGCGGCGTCGTAGGCGTCCTTGTCCTCGCTGTACGCCTCAAAGTCCTCGCCGCTGAAGTTGCCCGCGTACCAGCCGTCGCCGAAGAGGTGGTCGTTGGCCCAGTCCGTCGCCGCAGTGCCCACCGTGGAGATGGAGATGTAGTACACGAGGAACATGACGACGACGAAGATCGGCAGGCCGAGCACGCGGTTCGTGATCACCCGGTCGATCTTGTCGGACAGCGTCATCTTGCCCTGGCTCGTGCGCACCGCGCAGGCGGCGACGACGCGCTCCACGTGGTCGTAGCGCCCGGAGGTGATGAGCGACTCGGCGTCGTCGTCGGTCTTGTCCTCCACCGCGCGGACGGTCCCGTCAACGGCGCCCTTCTGCGCCTCGGACAGGCCGAGCTTGGCCTGCACCTTCTCGTCGCGCTCAAAGAGCTTGATCGCGTACCAGCGGCGCTGCTCATCCGGCACGCCCGCCAGCTCCTTCTCGGCGATCGTCGAGAGCGCGCGCTCGACCTCCGGCGAGAAGGTCGTGTGGACGCTCGGCCGCGCGACGGCGCCTGTCGCCACGTCCACGAGCTCGTCGATGCCCTCGTTCTTGAGCGCCGAGATCTCCACCACCGGCACGCCGAGCTCGCGGGAGAGCTTCTTGACGTCGATGCGATCGCCGTTCTTGCGGACGACGTCCATCATGTTGATCGCGACGACCACCGGCGTGCCGAGCTCGATGAGCTGCGACGTGAGGTAGAGGTTGCGCTCCAGGTTGCTGCCGTCCACGATGTCGATGATGACGTCGGGGTGCTCGTCCAGGATGTAGTCGCGCGAGACGACCTCCTCGGCGGTGTACGGCGAGAGCGAGTAGATGCCCGGCAGGTCGGTGATCGTCACCTCCTTGTCGCGGCGCAGCGTGCCCTCCTTGTGCTCCACCGTGACGCCCGGCCAGTTGCCGACGCGCTGGTTTGCGCCCGTGAGCAGGTTGAACAGCGTCGTCTTGCCGGCGTTCGGGTTGCCGGCGAGCGCGATGACCTTCTTCACGTTCCCTTCTCCTTCCGAGACGTGCACGTTCGCGGCGCCCCGTGCCGGGACGCCAGGTTGTTAGGCAGTGGTACCTAGTGAAATACCTCTAACTTAGTAAGTTTACGGTAACTCATAGGTGAAAAAAGAAGGCGGCCTGAGCCGCCGGTTCCGCGCGCGGTCACGCGCGACGCGGGGTCGCACGCCCGCCGCACGAGTCGGGTGTCTGCCCTACGCGGGCTGAACCTGGACCATCTCGGCGTCGTCCTTGCGCAGCGAGAGCTCAAAGCCGCGCACGGTGACCTCGATGGGGTCGCCGAGCGGCGCCACCTTGCGCACGAAGATCGTCGTGCCCTTGGAGATGCCCATGTCCATGATGCGGCGCTTGACCGCCCCGGTGCCGACCAGGCGCGTGACCTTCACGGTGTCGCCGATCCTGGCGTCGCGAAGCGTCTGCGTGTTCACCTCTTCCGCCATGTCCCATCCCTTCGTTCCTCGGCAAACGCCGAACTGATAGACGAAATTTGAGAGACGTCGCAGGTCAGGCGACGCACGACAAATTGCCCGCGACGTCTGCTGTCGCGGGCGGCACACCCGAGCGTGCTAGACGAGCACCTTGTTGGCGAGATCAAGGCCGATCGCGACGCGCGACTCCTTGATGTTGATGATGACCCCGCTCGCGTTCTTGGAGATCACCTTCACCGTCGCGCCCGGCACGATGCCGAGCGTCTCCAGGTGTTTGAGCACGGTGTCACGGCCGTTGACCTTGCGGACGATGTAGTCTCTGCCGGCGTCGACCATGGTGAGCGGCATGCTGCGCTCCTTTCCCTCCCCGTCCGACGACGCGAACGGACCGCGCCCCGCCCGAACCGCCGTCGGCGTGCGTCGGGGCACGTGGTGCGTATCGAGGTTAAGTTAGCGCACGGATACTAAAAAGTAAAGCAGTCCAAACTTTACGTCGAGAATCCCCCGCGCCGTCACACCGCGCACGTCCCGGCGGCCGCGCGCCTAGCTCCGGGGCCCGGGGGTGCGCAGGATGCTCACGATGACGTAGACGGACAGGATGAGCGCGCCCGCATAGCCGAGGAACCCGAGCACCGGGATGCCGAAGATGACCGGCTGGATGCCCGCGTAGTACACGATGCTCGACCCGATGAACAGGCCGGCGATGATGATGCCCAGCGTGAGGCGGTCCGCGATGCTCGCGATGCGGTTGATCGGCTGCTTGGAGTCCAGCATCTCCATGTTCATCTTGAACTCGCCGCGCGTCAGCATATGCGCGAGGTCGCCGAGCAGCGCCGTGGCGTCCAGCGCCCCGTGCACCGCCGCGTGGCCCTTCTTGAGCAGGTCCTTCGTCTCGCGCGCCACGTACTCGTCCACGGTGGTCTGCCGCTTGATGTGGTCGCGGATGATCTCCAGCATGTTCGTGTTCGGCACGAACTCGTCCAGGACGCCCTCCAGCGTCACGAACCCGCGCGCCATCATCGTGATGGTCGGCGGCAGCTCCACGTGGTTCTTGCGCGCGAGCCCGATGAGCGTGAACAGCAGCGAGCCGAGGTCCAGGTCCTGCAGGGACACGGTGCCGAACTCCTCGACGATCAGGTCAAGGTCCTGCAGGAACGCCGCGTGGTCGATGCCGGAGAGGTCCTTGGAGATCGCGAAGCGCAGCAGCGCGTCCTTGAGCTTCGGGCTGGAGCACTCGCCCACCGCCGCGATGATGTCGGCCATGCACGAGCGGTTGTACGCGGAGAGCCGGCCGACCATGCCGAGGTCGATGTACATGATCTTGCCGCCGGAGACCATGATGTTGCCCGGGTGCGGGTCTGCGTGAAAGAAGCCGTCGTCCAGCACCTGGGTCGCGTAGTTGTCCACGAGCTTGGTGCCGATCTCGTCCAGGTCGTACCCGGCGGCGACGAGCCGGTCGGGGTGGGAGATGCTGATGCCGTCCACGTAGTCCATCACCACGACGTGCTGGGTGCAGAGCTCCATCAGGGGCTCGGGGCAGTCCACGAACACGCAGCTGCGGTTGAACTCGTGGAAGTCCACCAGGTTGCGCGCCTCGGCGAGGAAGTCCGTCTCCTCGCGAAACGAGACCCACAGCTCCTCGACCACCTGGTTGATGTCGATGATCTGGTCCGTCTTCACGAACGTGGTGAGGCGGCGCGCGAGGGAGCGGAGGATGTCGATGTCCTGCGCCATCGTCTCCTGGACGTGCGGGCGCTGCACCTTGACCGCGACGGGGCGCCCGTCGACGAGGGTCGCGCGATGCACCTGGGCGAGCGACGCGCTGCCGAGCGGCTTGGGGTCTATCTCGGAGAACACCTCGTCCAACGGCCGCCCGTACTCCTCGCGCAGCGTGCCGAGCACGAGGTCAAACGGCATGGGCTCGGCGTTCGTGCGCAGCTTCGCGAGCTCGTCGCAATAGCGCTGCGGGAGGATCTCCGACCGCATGGAGAGGATCTGGCCCATCTTCACGAACGTCGGGCCGAGCTCCTCCAGCACGCGACGCAGCACCTTCGGCGTGACCTGCCCCTTGAAGATGCCGGCGCGCCGGGCGATCCGGATGATCTCCGCCATGCGCCTGCGCCGCGACTTGCCCGTGATGTTGTACTCGCGGCGCAGCCCCCGCGGCGACTCGTCCTCAAGCCGGTCGATCAGGCTCGGGTCCC
>CACZRK010000027.1 GCA_902783515.1 uncultured Coriobacteriaceae bacterium
CAGGGCAACAGCCACGGCCGCTGCCTGATCGAGGGCAAGTGCCTCGGCGAGTACCTGGCCGGCGTGTACGAGGACGTGAAGGCGTAGAATTGCCTGAGCCGCGATGGCTGCGACCGGCCTGAAGCCGGCCTGCGAAGCCGACGGACGAGGTTGCGTGAGTGGGGGGCGCGGCTCGATGCGGGTCGCGCCCCCTGCGTCTGCCCTGCAGCAGGATGGTTTGCCCGCAGCATGAGCGGTGCCCGACTGCGTCGGCGTTGCGACCGCGCCTCCGTGAGGTCGATGAGCTCCTGCTGGGGGTGCACGTCGAGCTTGGCGTAGGCGTTGTGCACGTGCGTCTTGGGATTGCGTTGAGCGGGCGGTAGGCGCGGTATCGACCGGCTTTCAGAAGCTGGCTGCCGCTCACATCGCGTTCAGCTTGCACTCGTGGCGAGCGGGAGCGGATGTGGGTTGGAGCGGGTGCGCCGCGGCGGCGCGGCCGGTGAGCGGGACGCTCGGGGCGCCTGCGGGACGACGACCGGACACGGCCAGATCGGATGCGGAGCGCCTTCGCTCGGCCTGCAGGCGCTCGAGCCTGCTGGCCGAGTCGTCCGTCTCGCCGGGGGCGTAGTTCTCGATCTCGATCGCGTCGATCAGGAACTCTCGGCCGGTGTGCAGGTGATACGCGCGCTGATGGCAGGCGGGGCAGTCCCATGTGCGCTCATCGTGCACGTCCAGGCGATAGACCTCGCCGCAGAGCTCGCACTTCACGGTGAAGGGGATGCGCTCGATGACCATCTCGGCGCCCTCCGCCACGGTGCCCCTCGCCATCCATTCGAACGCGCCGACGAGGATCTCCGGCACCACATCATGCACTTCGCCGAGCTTGATGCGCACGGTCTTCACGCGTTTGGCATGACCTGCAAGGGCAAAGCGCTCGACGGTCTCGACGATGCTGCGGCACACGCCCGTCTCATGCATGGCGGCCTCCTCGATCTCGGGATGGTTTGGGCGCGGCCGGGCGCCCCATGCCAGGACGCCCGGCCGCGGTCGATGACGACGTGCTGGCGCCCACGGCGCGCCGGCGGTCACGACGATGACGGAGGCCTTACTCCTTGCCCACGGTCGCGGCGGGCTGCTTCTGATCGAGCGCCTTGGCCTCGGCGGTCGCCTGGGTCATGAGCGGGCCGTCGGCCTTCGGGAGCTCGCTGGTGCCGTCGATGCCGCTGCCGTACTTGGCGATGCTCCGGGCGAACATCTCGTCGGCGCTCACCGTGTCGCTCGGCAGGAAGTCGTACAGGGAGCCCTTCATGCGGCGGTAGATGGCCTTCTTGTTCCAGTCGTCCACGACGTTGTGCGGGAAGTCGATCTGCTGCTCGACCGGCTTGAGCTCCAGGACGCGGGCACCGGCCGGGCAGACATAGGCGCACTGGCCGCACACCGCGCACTCCGGGCCCATCTGAGGATAGCCGTCCTCGCCGAAGGTGATGGCCTCCATCGGGCAGCGCTCGATGCATGCGCCGCACTGGATGCACTTGTCCTTGTCGAGCGTCAGCTTGTAGTCAGACTGCGCGAAGATGGCGTCGCCCTGGCCGGCAAGGGCCTTCTGCGGGCCGAGGATGGCACACTGATCGCAGCGGCACTGGCAGATGACCTCGGTGTTCGAGTCGTAGAAGTGCTCGATGACCAGCCCCTCCTCCATGCTCTGCTGCACGGAGGCCATCGCCTCGTCCTTGGTGACCTGGCGGCCGACGCCCTTCCAGATGTAGTACTCGGCGAGCTCGCCCATGGCGAGGCAGATGTTCACGCGATCCTCGTGGCCGTCCGTCAGGCGGGCGTCAGGATCGCTGAGGTAGCGGAAGTCGCCCTGAGAGGCGAGGTGCAGCGTCTTGCAGGCGCATGGGTCGATCACGAACACGGAGTTGCGGTTGATGATGGCCTGCCAGTCGTCAAACGGGCTCACGATCTCGTTGTTGGCGCAGACGTCCACGCTCACGGGCATCGTGGAATAGGTCTTGGTGCCGGAGTCAACGGCTTCCTGCGCGGCCATCGGGGCGTACATCGTGGTCCAGCCGTGCAGATACTCGGGGTCGTCCCACTTCTGGATGTGGCCGAAGGCGAGGTCGACGCAGAAGTAGTACGGCACGCCGCCGTGGACGTTGCGGATGAGCAGGCCCTTCATGGCAAGCGTGTCGCAGACCTCGCCGCACTCGTACTCGGAGAAGCCGATCTTGGCGGCGAACTCGGCGGCGCTGAAGATACCGGGGAACGGCATCATGCAGTACCACATGGCCTCCCGCTCGGAGAAGTTGTACATCAGCCAATCCCAGTAGTCGTCGCCGTCCTCGACGTTGCTGCCGAGGCCCAGGCCCTGACGGTTCCAGCGGTTGCGCAGGTTGATGTAGGCGGCGGGGATCACCTTGCCGCTCGGGGTGGTGTAGGGCTCGGTCACCATGGGCTGGTTCGCGATCCACTCGCGAGCCTCCTCCTCGGTGAAGACGGGGTTGGCCGGGCCCTGGAACATCGGGTTGGCGGAGCCGCGAACGCCCTCGATGCCCGCGCGCAGCGGCTCGGTGTTGCCGTTGCCGGTGACCGGGTTGGTCGTGTCGGCGGCGAGCGCCTTGGCGGCCTCGGTCTGTCCCTCGTCCGTGAAGACGAAGCCATCCTCGTTCGGGCCCTCGGCGGTCTCGGCGGCGAGCGCCTGTCTCGCGCTCAGGAAGTCGGCGAGCGTGCCGCTGCCCGCGCCCATGGCGGCCATCGCGCCCATGGCGCCCACGAAGTTCCTCCTGTTGATGCTCTCCATGGTGAACCCTCTCTCCTCAAGACGGGCCGCGCGCCTCCCCAGGGCGCGGCCCTTGTCAGCTCCCTGTGTACGTCGGCGCCACATGCCCGCCGCGTGCACTGCCTGCAGTATGCGGCAAAGAAATAGCAGGTGAAGCGTCGTGTTTTGAATGACGGCGCCGATTTTGGAATCGCGATGGCCCCCATGCGTCTCCATGGAATGCACAAACTCCTGCAGCAATCGCGCATCGCGCCATGCGATGGCCGATCGTGAGGTGGAATCGCCCGGGCACAGCGCATGCGCTGCCGTCGATGCGCCCCGGTGCGTGCACGCCCCCCTCTCATGCCTGTGCAGGCGCGTGGGGGATGTGGTTTAATGGGGTGCCGCGACATGCATCGATCCGCAGGCTCACGGGGGGAAGCCCATGGACATCGAGAAGGTACGCGAGTTCGTGAGGCTTGCCGAGACGCTCAACTTCACCGACGCGGCGCACGAGCTCCATATGTCGCAATCCACGCTCTCCAAGCACGTCCGCGATATAGAGGACGCGCTGGATGCCCAGCTCGTCGAGCGCGGCGCCCATGGCGGCAAGAACGCGCTCACGCCCGTGGGCCGCAGGTTCCTCGACCTCACCGCGCCCTGGCTCGCGCAGTATGACGAGATCGTCGCGTCGTGTCGCGAGCTGGCGCACGTCACGCCCCCAGCCCGCATCCAGGATATGCGCAACACCGTCAACATCAACTCTCAGCTGCGGCGCATGGTGGCGGCCACCGGCCACGAGCTCGGCGGCAACCTCGCGTACGTCAGTGTCGACGAGCCCATCCGGCGGGCGCTTGACGAGGGGCACGTCGACTTCGCGGTGCTCATCGAGGCGACCGAGACCACGCACGCATTCTCCGGCGAGGACCTCGCGCGGACGTACGGGCTGATTCCGCTTGCCCCTGAGAGCCTATGCTTCCTGGTCGGTTGTGGCAACCCGCTCGCCCGCCGCGGCGCCGCCACGACCATCTCGACCGCCGACGTCATGCGCGAGGACATCATCACGCTTGACACGTCCACGTACACCAACTGGCTGAATGCGACGACCATGGAGTTCGCCGCGCACGGCTGCGCGCTCAACTTCAAGCTCGTGCAGGACACGCCGTCGGTCGGCGGCGCGTTTCCCATCGGCCCGCGCAACCTCGTGCTCTGCACGCGGCGCTTCGCCCGCTACTACCAGGACCTCGACGTCGAGGACGTGCAGGCGCTCGATGTCGAGGAGTTCGAGCCCGTCGTGTATCCCTTCCTCGTCTACCGTCGCGACACGAAGTCCCAGGTGGCGCGCGAGATCATCCGTGCGATCGGCACGCCCGCGGACGCGTAGGGGGCCTGACGGGCCCTCGTCATCTGACGGGCGTGCACGCGACCATCGCCGGCGTGCTGCTCGCGCTCACGATCCCGTGCCGCACGCACGTGGACGCGGCGAGGGCCGTCGAGACGAGGACGAGGGGCGCCGGCCGGGTGTCTGCGTGGGTACACGTGAGATGATCATCAGTGGCGCCGACCGACGGCAATGGACCGCCCGGGCGCCGCGAGCGGATGACGACACGCGCGTGTCATGCCCAGAAGGAGGGGCCGCATGGCTGACGTTGTACGGACGAACGAGCGCAGCGGCGACGTCGATCGGGACGCGCCCGAGGTCGCGAGCATGACCACGGCTGCGGGCGAGGGCGCGGACTCGGACTCGGACGCGCTGTTCGCGCACCTGCAGGAGCTCGTGGACGAGCTGCCGCGGATGCAGGAGCTCGACGGGCGGCTAAGCCGCGCGGTCGCCGCCGCCCGCCTGGAGGAGCTGGCGCGGGACAAGCGCACGCAGGACGGCATGCTGCGGCAGGCCCAGGAGATCCTGGACCGCGCACAGGCGGCGCTGGACCGCGCGCGCGAGACCGGTGACCCCGAGGCGATCGAGACGGCCGAGCGCGAGGTGCTCGCGGGTGGCCAGGCACGCGGCATCCGGATCGCTCCGGCGCGCAACGCCCAGGACGCGCTTGACGAGGCGCTCGCGCAGAGCCCGTTCGATGCGCTTGACGAGGCACTGACGTCGTTCGCACAGCTGGAGGCCGAGGGCGGGGAGCTTGCCACGCGAGCCGGCCGCGACGCATGCGCGGCGCGCATCGCCGCGTACCGACGCGACTACGACGAGACGTTCGCAGCGTGCCAGGCCGCCGACGTCGAGGAGGGCTGAGGCGCGACGGTTGCCAGGCGGCAGCTCGACGGTAGCGTCGTGGCACCGCGGCGACGCTCGCCCGGTAGCTCTCGGTAGCTTCCGGTAGCCGAGGATTCGGCAGCCGAGGAGGGAGACAGGCATGAGCGAGGACATGCGCGCGAGCGGCGGCGGGGAGCGGCGGCCAGCCGGGGACCGGCCCGCGAAAGCTCGGGCAACGGGGACGGGGCCACGACCGCTCGCCGACCCGCCGTACGTCTCGCAGTGGGGCGACCCGGCGTGCAACGTTGCCTGGCTCGTGCGCGGCGAGGACCCGGCGGCGATCCATGACTGGCGCGCGGACGGCTACGCCGACGCCGACGCGTATCGGCTGTGGTCGCGCAGCACGTGCGGCCTCGCGTGCCTGGAGGGGATCATCCGCGCCGAGCTCGCCGATGACCCCGGTCGCTGGCCCGCGCACGCCTCCGCGGAGGCATGGCTGCCGGGCGACCCCAAGTGGAAGCTCATCCGGCGCGCCATCGACCACGACGTGCTCGTGCCGCGCGAGAACGGCGAGATCGATGGTTTGTACTACGCTCCTTTTGTCACATGGGTCGCCGCCGACTACGGCTTGGAGGCGATCAGCCGTCCCGACCTGCCGCTTGACGAGGTGGTGGCGCGCGTGGCGAGCGGCGCGTGGTACGCGATGCTCTCGGTCTCCTTCGAGATCCGCCTCGCCCCCGAGCCGCCGACCCACACGGGCGGGCACCTCGTGCTCGCGCACCGCGCGACGCGCGCGTCGACTGCCGGCGGCCGCATGACGCCCGCGCGGATCGTCATCAACAACTCGTCGGGGGTGCCGGCGGGCGCCGACGACCAGACGCGGCCGGACTCCGCACTTGACGTCCCCTATGCGCTGAACGAGCTGGCGCCGTACTACGCGGGTCGCGGCATCCTCGTGCGGCGCGGGTCTGCCGGAGCATGATGACGGGCTGTCGGGCGGCGGCTGGTTGGCCTGGCGGCGATGAGGGCGGGGATGTGCGCGCGTCCGTGAGAGGCCGCCGTGTGTCGCCGCGGTCCGATCGATCTCTGTCGTGAGGTACAAGATCGCACGTTCGGGAGACTTTC